>NZ_JBSSDI010000023.1:0-45933 GCF_054060575.1 Thermostichus sp. MS-CIW-15
GTCAGCGTCGCGTAGTGACAACGGAAACGGACAGAATGCTATCGCTTCACCGCTGAGCAGTAATGCTCAGCAGTGTTCAGCGTAAATGTATCAGCGCGCCGTTGTCAAACTAGCTAAAACCCAAGGCTCTCCATCCGAACGCCCTGCTTCGAACATCAACGGGATCTCCTACCTTTTGTCCGAAGTACCTCTGGAGGAAACCCTTGCCCGCAGCAAAACCCGATCCTCCCTCCCAGCAGGCCGCTGCTGCCGTCAGGCAAGAGGCGGTGGATTGGCAGTTTGCGTTTGAGCGCTCGGAGGTGATGCGCGCCTTTCAGCAGGAGCTGCTCGTCAGCATTGGCCACGAGCTGCGCAACCCCCTCAGCAGCCAGATGGGATCCCTGCAGTTGGTGCTGTCCGATCTGTGCGATTCCCGCGAAGAAGAGCGGGAGTACCTTCAAAGTGCCAAAGAAGCGGTGGAGCGCCTGATCCAGTTGCTCGAGGAGTACAGCCGCCTGGCCCGCCACGACCTGCCCATTCAACCCTTGCAACCGAAGCCGACCCGACTCCGTCCCCTCCTTCAGGATGTGTACAGCCTAACTCGCCTACAGGCCCAGGATCAGGGCATTCGCTACGAATGGCCGATCCTACAACCGCCTTCTGCCTCTGAGCTGCCCGCCCTCCCGGACAGCCTTATGGTTTGGGCGGATCCCCACGGTTTGGTGCAGGCTCTGCTGGGGGTGTGTCGCTGGGGTATTCGCACCCTACGCTATGGTTCGATGGCTCTACACCTCTATCCCATCGCAGCAGCGGAGGGGCGCCTGTGCCTGGAGTGGAATCTGGAAGGGCGGTGCCATGTGCCCATCCAAACAAAGGGTTGCGCTGCTTGGCGGGTGAGCGAACGGCTCCTGAGAGAAATGGGGGGCGATCTGGAGCTTGGCGAAAGCAGCCTCCACCGGGTTGTCATCAAGGTAATCCTGCGCCTCGCCCAGTGATTTGGATCTGGGAGATCTGAAAAGCTTAACCTTCGCGGCGCAAGGCCAGCTCAGCGCGATCCAGTTGCATCAGCACCCGCTCCACCTTCTCTGGGTCAAGAGGCCGCTTGGAGGTGCGGTAGTGGGAGGCCACGGTGTTGAACACGGTGCGCAGAGTCGTAAAGGATTGCAGCTTGTCGTAGCGATGGCCATGGTAGCGCCCTGCAAATTCTTGAATGGCCTCCATCGCTTGCACCTGCGCCTCCTCTGGATTCATCACGGGATCGGCTTCCGAGAGAACGGTGCGCAGGGTTTGGATCAGGGTCATGCTGTCTTCGTAGTACTTGCCGGTGAGGCGGGCCGCCTGAGCGCTTGCGGTCGCCCAGCCCAGCATCAGGGTGACCGAGAGGAGCAGGCCGAGAAAACGTAGAAAAAAAGGTTTCAGCATCGGAAGGTTGCCCAATGTAACTTATCTTTAAGCATAAGTCACAGCGACACCGGAAGAGGAGCCATCGAAAAGATGCTGTCCACTTTCTTCAACCACTTGCTGCCGGAGCTCGCCCGGTACAGATCCCACGCGATCATGTTGGGCATGATCTTGGGGTTTGCCTGTGCTCACAGTGGGCTGGCCCACTTGCGCCCCTGGGGGGAAGCTTGGCTGGGATCCCGTCTGTACCGCCTTCTTTTTGCGCTGGTCAGCCTCAGCTTGGCTCCGCTGTTGCTGATCTACTTTTTGAACCATCGCTACGACGGGGTGATCCTCTGGGATCTCCATGCTGTCCCCGGCATTCACACCACCGTTGTTCTTTTGTCGGCGCTCTCGTTTTTCTTTTTGTATCCGGCTACCTTCAACTTACTGGAGATTGCTGCCATTCACAAGCCGGAGATTCACCTGTTTGAGACCGGGATCATCCGCATCACCCGCCACCCCCAAATGGTGGGCCAGGTGATCTGGTGTGTGGCCCATTCCCTTTGGATTGGCTCCAGTTTTATGCTGGTCACTTCCCTGGGGCTGGTGGCCTACCACCTGTTCGCCGTCTGGCACGGGGATCACCGTCTGGAGCGGAAATACGGCCAGGCCTTCCGCGATCTCAAGGCCCGTACTTCTGTGATCCCCGGCTTGGCCATTCTGCAGCGGCGACAACACCTGCAACCGCGAGAGTTTCTGCGCTGGGCCTATCTGGGGGTGTTCAGCTTTGTTGTGATTCTTTATGCCTTTCATCCGCAAATGGTTTCTGCAGCCAGCGGGGTTGCCTGGTAGCATGATCCCAAACAACTTCTTTAGTCTGGGAGTGATGAACTTGCAAGTTGCTTTAGATGCTTTTAATCAAGAACTTTTGACAAGTGACGGGTTGGTGTTGGTGGATTTTGGTGCCCCTTGGTGTGGCCTGTGTCGCTTCATTCAGCCGATTACCGACCGTCTCGCAGCAGAGTGGGGCGGCGCGGTCAAGGTGCTGCGGGTGAATGTGGACGACAATTTTTGGCTGCCGCGCCGCTATCGGGTGCGCTCGCTGCCGACCTTAATTTTGTTTGAGAAGGGTCAAGAAGTGCAAAGGCTGGAGCACTTCGCCAGCCGCGATGATGTGCTCCGCCGCTGCGAGCAGTTGTTTCTCGCTCGCCTGCGCTATGTGGGTTCGGGTGCCTGCTCCTCCTCGCTGGACCCCCAAGCCCCGCCGCCAGGGGTGTAGAGGGTGAGCACATCGCCGGCTTTCAGGGGGCGGCTGATCTTGCTGGGCAAGGGATCCCCGTTGACGAGGTTGATCCCCAGCTGGCCAGGTTCGCCGCCTTCTTCCCCTTGCGGGGCATGGTGGCGCCGGTCGGTGAGCAGGGAGAGGGTGCAATCTTGCAAGGTCTGGATGGAGCGGATCAGCCCCCACCCGCCCCGCTGGCGGCCATGGCCGCCGGAATCTGGGCGCAACTCGTAGCGCAGCACCCGCAGGGGATACTCCAGCTCCAGGGCTTCGATGGGGGTGTTGAGGGTATTGCTCATGCCCACGTGCACCCCATCCAGGCCTGGTCGCTGCTGGCTGGCCCCCTGGCCGCCCCCCAGGGTTTCGTAGTAGGTGAAGTGGCGGTTGCCCAGCACGCAGTTGTTCATGGTGCCCTGCCCCTGGGCGATGGCACGGGATCCGGCCACCGGGGCCAGGGCTTTGAACACCACATCGGCAATGCGCTGCGAGGTTTCCACGTTGCCGGCCAC
Source organism: Thermostichus sp. MS-CIW-15 (assembly GCF_054060575.1). NCBI lineage: Bacteria > Bacillati > Cyanobacteriota > Cyanophyceae > Thermostichales > Thermostichaceae > Thermostichus > Thermostichus sp. MS-CIW-15. The sequence continues at coordinate 3,154 of NZ_JBSSDI010000023.1, forward strand.
CACCGCCGCCGGAAATTGGGCATTGACCAGGCAGCCGGGCGGGGCCACAATCTCGATGGGATCCTCCAGGCCGACATTGCTGGGGGCAGTGGGATCCAACAGGCAGCGCAGGGCAAAGAGCACCGCCGAGCGGGTCACGGCCAGAGGCGCGTTCAGGTTCCCCGCGGTGGCCGGGGCTGTGCCGGCGAAGTCCACCCGCAGCCTCTCCCCCTTGACCTCTACCTGCACCCGGATCTCAATGGGCTCAGGCGGATCCCCGTAGCCCTCCAGGTAGTCGCAGGCGGTGTAGATCCCATCGGGCAGAGCGCGGATCTGGGCCTGCATCCGCCGTCGGCTGTAGGCGATCACCCCGGCAATCAACTGCCAGGCCTCCTCTTCCCCGAACCGGGCCAGCAGCTCGCCAAACCGGCTCACCCCCACGGCGCTGGCCCCCACCTGGGCCTGCAAATCTCCCCGCCGCTGCTCAGGGTTGCGCACATTGGCCAGGATCAGGCGCAGCAGATCCTCCTGCCAGCGCAGCTCCCCTGTCGAGGTCATCTGGGCCAGCCGTAGCGGCGGGATCACCAGCCCCTCCTGCCAGATTTCCGTAGAGTCGGCGGGCATGGAGCCGGGGCGCATCCCCCCAATATCGGCATGGTGGGCGCGGTTCACCGCATAGGCACAGACCTGTTCTGGATCCCGCAGGCCGGGGATGGCCGTAACCACCGTGATATCCGGCAGATGGGATCCCCCCTGGTAGGGATCGTTGAGGACGAACACATCGCCGGGCCGCGGGCCGGCTGCCACCACCGCCCGCACCGCCTCCGAGAGAGCTCCCAGGTGAACTGGAATGTGGGCCGCCTGGGCAATACAGGCCCCTTGGGCGTCGAACAGGGCTGTCGAGCAATCCCGCCGTTCCTTGATGTTGGCCGAGTAAGAACCGCGGATGAGGCGCGCCCCCATCTCCTCGGCGATCCCCGCCAGCGCATTGGCCATCACCTGCAGCCGGATGGGATGGGTATCCATGCCCCTCACAGCCTGCGCCCCAGCCAAACAGCCACCCTGCGGATCCCTTGCCAAAACTGCAGACGGCGCTGCCAGCGGTCGAGGGTATGGCGATTCTCCCGCAGCCGATCCCGCAGGCGCAGCAACTCAGCCGGCGTGGGAGCCAAAGCCCGCTCAGCGGCTTCCCGCCAATCAGCCATAGCCCGCTCCGTAACCCAGAGCGCCGACCGCAGGTTCAAGAGGACAGGAATCAGGGCAAGCAAGGCTAAAAACAGCAGCCCATTGAGGCCGCAAACCGCCCAAACTGCCCACTCTGTCCCTAGTGCAGCAGTCACAGAGAGCTCAGCAAGGGATCCCTGGCAACACTCACTGCTGCTGCAGCATCAAGGGGCGCAACACACGGCCATCGCCGACCACAACCACCGTCGATAGCACTTGTCCGCCGCGCCGGAAGGTAATGGGTACCCGCTGGCCCACGGGGGTGTTTTGGATAATTTGCTGCACATGTTGCACCGAGGTGACCCGCTGCCCGTCCACCCCAATCAAAATATCCCCCTGGGCCAGACCCGCTCGTTGAGCCGGGCCATCCTGGAGCAGGCCAACCACCTGCACCCCTTGAACTCGAGGCGCAGGGCCGAACAGGCGACGGCTGATAGCGCCTTGAGCCGGCTGTCCATCCACCGTTTCGATGGCAACCCCGATGAAACCGTTGCCTACGACAGCAGGCGACACCTGAGCCCCGAAACTGTCAACCTGAACCGTGGGGCTGTAGAAGTTGTAAGCTTCACCCCCAACCGAGTCACAGGGGTAGGCCACAACAGCATCTGCCAGCAGGAGGGAGGCGGGCAGGGCGAGGGCAAGCTTGAACAGAGTGTTCGGTTTCTGCATAGTTCGAGCCTGGAAACGGCGAAGAATAACAAGTTGAGATGCGCAAAAGCATTGGGATGGATCGACCAGCCCGAGAGAGACAGCGGAAGCCATCAACCGGGCAGCTTGCACCGCCCTTCCCTCAGTGATAAACCCAAAATCGCCAACTGTCGATAGGCTTGGCCGTGCTTTGGGGCTAGATCCCAAGGTTTTGCCGGCATTTCTGTAGCAATTCTTCAAGCTCTTGGGATCCTCAACCCGGCCTATCTCAGCGGCTCACAGACCAACGCAGCGATCGGTGGCCTGCAGCAGGGCGGTGCGGATCCCGGGCTCGGTGATGGAATGGCCGGCATCGGGAATGAGATGAAACTCCGCCTCTGGCCAGGCCTGGTGCAGTTCCCAGGCGGAAATGGGGGGGCAGACCACATCGTAGCGCCCCTGGACAATGACAGCCGGCAGATGGCGCAGGCGCTCCACCCCCCTGAGGAGCTGATCTTCAGGATCCAGAAAGCCGCCGTGGACGAAGTAATGGCACTCGATGCGGGCAAAGGCCTCGGCAAACTCTTCCCGGCCAAAGCGCTCGATGAGCTCAGGGCTGGGGATCAACTTGCTGGTGCTGGCCTCCCAGATGGCCCAGGCGCGGGCCGCCCTCAGGCGCACCTGGGGATCGGGGTCGTTGAGGCGGCGGTGGTAGGCTGCCAGCAGGTCATCCCGCTCGTTGGGGGGGATGGGATCCAGGTAATGTTCCCAAGCATCGGGGAACAGGTAGCTGGCCCCCGACTGGTAGAACCAGCGGATCTCAAACGAGCGCAGCAGAAAAATGCCCCGCAAGATAAACCCCAGGCAGGATTGGGGGTGGGTTTGCCCATAGGCCAAGGCGAGGGCGCTGCCCCAACTGCCCCCGAACACCCACCAGCGCTCAATGCCCAGGTGCCGGCGCAGCTTTTCGATATCGGCCACCAGATCCCAGGTGGTGTTCTCCCGCAGCTCGGCGTAGGGGCGGCTCTTGCCGCAGCCGCGTTGATCGAACAGCACCACCCGCCAGCGGCTGGGCTCGAAGTACTGCCGGTAAAGGGGATCGATGCCGCCGCCGGGCCCTCCGTGCAAAAACACCACCGGCTTCCCGTCTGGGTTGCCGCACTGCTCGTAGTAGAGGGTGTGCAGGGAAGAGACGGGGAGAAAGCCGTGATCGTAAGGCTCGATGGGCGGGTAGAGGTCGCGCTGCATAACCAGAGATTCTAAGGATCAACGGCCAGCCGCTCAAGGCCTGCGCAGGGCGATGGTGGCCTTGGGCGGGATCCCTTCCTGGAAGGTCTCGCCATCGGCGGCCACGATGACGAACTGCAGCTCTTGTCCCGGCTGGGCGCCCAGATTGCTCCAAGGAATAGCCACCTCCAAACAGGCATCCACCACCGCTTTCACTTGGTGGCTGATGGCGTGCCAGGTGTGGTACTCCCCTGCCTGCAAGAGCTGAGCCTCGACAGGGGCGGGATGCTGGCCGGTGCCGGGGGGCGGCAGCGATAGCTTCAACAGGTGGCGGTAGTGGTAGTTGAGGGGGGCTTCTGCCGGCAACCCTTGGAGGGGAATGGGGCTGTTGACGGTGACGCAGTTGGGGTAAAACCACAGCACCTGCAGTTGCTTGGGCCGCTGCACCACCGAGTTAAAATCCAGCCGCAGGTAGAGGTTGAAGTGATCGAACCCGTACCAGAGGCGGCGGACGACGCTGTTGCGGTGCATGGTGCCGCGGGCGGCGCCGATCTCCACCCGCCCGGCTTGGCTCCACTCCCGTTCGGCGGGGCGGCCGTTGATGGCCGGGTGGATAAATCCTTGCGGCAGGCGATCCCCCAGCCCATCGTGATCCTCGAGAGGGAACTGCAGCACTGCCGGTACGGCCTCTCCCAAAGCGGTGTAGAGGGCCTGCAGATGTTCCCGAAACAACTGGTCGAAAACGGCATCGTGGGCCGAGGAATGGCCCGCCCCAAACCACCAGAACCAGTCTGATCCCTCGGCGGCCCAGAGGGCTTCCCAGGCTTCGGGATTGGCGTGAGGGTGATCCTGAATGACCTGGCGGGCTTGGGCCAGGAGCTCCCAGGCGCGGTTTTTGACGGGATCCCCGATCCAAGTGGTAAAGTCAGCTTCAATCCAGGAGCCGCTGTGCAGTTGTTCGGCTGGCAGAAACTCCGTAGGGGGAAACTGGTCCAAAAACTCCGAAACCGTCACCAAGCGCAGCGCCGGGTGCTGGCTGAGGCGGGCATAGAGGTTCTCCAGGAAGGGCCGGCCATCTTGGGGGTAGTACTCCCAGCAATTTTCCCCATCTAGGGCGATGGTGACCAGCCAGGGCTGTTCCTGGGGCAGGCGGTTGCGGATGCTCTCCAGGTGGCCGATGAGATCCTTGGCGGCAGCATCGGCGGGCATGGCGCTGTAGCTGAAGCCGATCAAATCGGAGAGGCGGTGATCCCGAAAGACAATGGCCAGATCCCCTGCCTCGCTCTCCAGACGGTAGGGCCGATAGAGCTTTTCCGGCTCGAGGATATGGCCCTGCCCGTCGCGATGAAAGGGTTGGCCCAGGCTCCAGCCCAGCACGCCCTCGTCGGAGATGATCCACTCAAAACCCTGCTTTTGCACGATGGGGACAATGGCCGGGCTCACGGATTGCTCCGAAGGCCACAGACCCCGCGGCTCGCGGCCAAAGCGCTCCCGGTAGATCTGCTTGGCCCGCTCCAGTTGGCTGTGGACATCCTGCTCCCAGTGGAAGGGGTAGCGGGGCAGGGGCAAGCCGGGCCGAGCCACCCGCGCCGAGCGCTCGCTCACCAGCAGGGGCAAGATGGGATGGGTGTAGGGGCTGGTGGTCAGCTCCAGTTGGCCGCTCTCTTGCAGCTTGGCGTGCTGGGGCAAGATGGCGGCCAGGATCTGCTGCTGCTTGGCATAGATCCGCTGCCGATCCGCCAGGGTAAAGCCGGATCCCATCTTGATCCAGCCCTCGATCTCGGGATCCTCGTGGAAGAGGGGATCGAACCAGGAGAGGTTGTGCCAGGCCAGCAGGTCGCTGAAGTCTTGCGGTGTCCAGTACTGTAGGCACCAGTTGATCCCCTGCGATTCCCGCTGTTCGTAGAGCTGGCGGTAGCGGGGATAGGGCTCAATCATGGTGGGGTAATGGCTGTCGAAGAAACGCTCGACAATGAAGCGCCGCTGCTCCGGGGTCAGCTTTTCGACAGGAGATAAAGTCAGCTCCAAATAGGGATCGAAGGCGGAGCCGGCCACGTAGTCTTCGATTTGCACAATCAGAGAGGGCACCAGGTTGACCGTTTGGTGCAGGCGAGGATAGCGCTCCAGCAGCAGAACCAAGTCGAGGTAGTCTTTGATCCCGTGTAGGCGCACCCAAGGCATGCGATATTTACCCGCTATCGGACTTTTGTAGAGGGGCTGGTGTTGGTGCCAAACCAAGGCGATATGCAGCGGGTAGGTCATGGGAGGCACGGGATCCGACCATCACCCGGATACTAGCCCATCTGTCCGGCTCCCGATCGTCAGAAACTCTGGAATGTTGAACGGTGGGGATCCGCCTGGATGGTGCCCACTGCGGGAAAACCTTGTCATTCGCCGGATTTCTCAGGACAATGGCGGCAAATGGAAGAGCTAAGTCATGACTGCTGCTACCCACGTCCTGGAACAGTCGATCGTTGTCTTCTCCCAAAACTACTTGCCCATTAGCCGGGTCAACATTAGGCGGGCGATTGTGCTGCTGCTGACGGGCAAGGCAGAGCCGCTGGCGATGATGAATGTGCCGGTATGGAAAGTGCGCTCCCCCAGCCAGGTGATCGAGGTGCCCGAGCACATCCGCCTGACCATCAAGGGCAAAGAGCGGGCCTGGCGAGTGCCCCCTGTTAACCGGCGGGAGGTTCTGCGGCGGGATCACCACACCTGTCAGTACTGTGGCAGCACCCACAACCTAACCCTGGATCATGTCGTGCCTCTTTCTCGCGGGGGATCCCACACTTGGGACAATGTGGTGACTGCCTGCGAGCGCTGCAACCAGCGCAAGGGCAACCGCACGCCCGAAGAGGCGGGCATGGTTCTGCGCAGCAAACCCCGCGCCCCCCTCCACCCGACGGTGGCTTTTGCCGAGCAGTTTTGGCGCGAACAGCAGAGCCGGCAAGAGCCAATCTACGGCTACAGCGCAAGTTAGAATCGGCAAATTTCGGTTGTTATCGAGGAGGATCCGCGTCGGCCATGATGACCGTAATGGAGTTTTTTGCCCTCAGCGCTGGCGAGTGGATGTGTCAGCGTACCAGCCATCACTTGGCCTTTCGCCGCTCTGAGGGGGGGAGATCGCGGATGCAAATTGCTACCCTTTCGCCCGCCGATCCGGCAGTTATCCAGGTTTGTGAGCTGTTCAAGGTGGATCCACGGCGGGCTGTGGGGGCGGCGCGAGTGCAGTGGAATGGGGAGCAGGAGTGGGACAACGAAGAGTACAAAGGCGATGTGGTGCTGGTTCCCATTCCCGATCCCGACAACCCCATGCGGGGGCAACTGTTGCGGGATCAGGGCTATGCCGAGAAAGTGCCGGTGGCCGGCACCTACGTCATGGGATCGGACGGCGCCCTCACCCTCTACACCGAGTACGAGATGACCGAGTCGGAGGAGCGCATCTGGTTTGCCAGCCCCAACCTGCGCCTGCGGGCCAGCACCGTCAAGCGCTTCGGCGGCTTCAGCATGGCCTCTTTCTGCTCCGAGGTGCGCAAGCTCTCCGCCAGCCCTTCCCCCATCTCGGCTGTGGCTGAATCCCGCTCTCTCTAGGCTGTGGGCTGACCAGAAAGCTTGCCGGCGCCGGATCCCTGGCTTACTGGGGAGAGCCTCAGCCGGCAAGGGATGGGCTAAAACCTCTGTTGGTGGGTCATTTGTAGACGGAAAACCCGGGCTGTGGCGGATCTAAGCGACTTTATCCAGGGTATTGAGCAGCTCATCGAGCTAGCCCAGAAGCTGGACGAGAAAAAAAACACGGGGGGGCTGCGAACCGAAGTGCGCATCCAGGCCCGATCCCTGGGCAGCTCCATCCCCCCTTCTGGTTCTATCCCCCGCCGCCGCAGTGCCCAGACGGGGGATCCCTCCTGGAGCAGCGAGCCTCAGGTGATGTCCACGTCAGGCTGGCGCGAGCCGCCCAAGGCTGACCCTACGCCTGAGGCCACTGTCGCCGACCCCCCCGGCAGCCCAGACACCTGGCCGGGACCGCGCCTCAAGGATGTGGGGGGGTTGAAGGAACAACTGCAAGCTTTGCGGGAGCTGGTGGAGATCCCCCTCAAGCGGCCCGATCTGCTGGCCAAGTTGGGTTTGGAGCCGCCCCGTGGCGTGCTGTTGGTTGGCCCCCCTGGCACTGGCAAGACCCTGACGGCCCGCGCTTTGGCCGAGAGCCTGGGGGTGAACTACATTGCCCTCGTCGGCCCGGAGCTGATCGGCAAGTACTATGGGGAGGCGGAGGCGCGCCTGCGGCAGGTATTTGAAAAGGCGGCCAAGTCGGCCCCCTGTCTGGTGTTCATCGACGAAATCGACGCCCTTGTGCCCAACCGCGCCGCCGTCGAGGGAGAGGTGGAAAAGCGCCTGGTGGCTCAAATGCTGGGGCTGATGGACGGCTTTGTGGCCCAAAAAGGTGTTGTGGTGCTGGCGGCCACCAACCGGCCCGAGGCCCTGGATCCGGCGCTGCGGCGACCGGGCCGCTTCGACCGCGAGGTCATTTTCAAGGTGCCGGATCGGGAGGGGCGGCGGGAGATCTTGGCCATCCACACCCGCGGCATGCCGCTGGCAGAAGATGTGGACTTGGACAGACTGGCGGATCAGACGCTGGGCTTTGTGGGGGCAGATCTGCGCGGCCTGTGCCAGACGGCAGCCTATGCGGCCTTGCGGCGGCAGGTGCCGGATCTGGGATCCCCCATCCCCGACTCCTTGACAGTTTCGGCGGCGGACTTTCAGCAGGCCCTGCAACAGGTGAAGCCGGCGGTGTTGCGCTCAGTGGAAATCGAGTCGCCCCAGGTGAGCTGGGATCAGATCGGCGGCCTGGAGCAGGCCAAGCAGGTTCTGCAGGAGGCCATCGAGGGATCCCTGCTGCACCCGGAGCTGTACGAGCAGGCCCAGGCGCAAGCGCCCAAAGGGATCCTCCTCAGCGGCCCTCCCGGCACCGGCAAGACCCTGCTGGCCAAGGCGATTGCCTCCCAGGCCAAGGCCAACTTCATCGCCGTCTCCGGCCCAGAGCTCTTGAGCAAATGGGTGGGATCCTCCGAGCAGGCGGTGCGAGAGCTCTTTGCCCGTGCCCGCCAGTGCGCTCCTTGCGTGATTTTCATCGACGAGATCGACACCCTGGCGCCGGCGCGGGGCAGCTACTCCGGCGATAGCGGCGTCAGCGACCGCGTCCTGGGGCAACTGCTGGCCGAACTGGACGGGATCCGCCCCAGCCAGGGAGTCTTGGTGGTGGCCGCCACCAACCGCAAAGCCAGCTTGGATCCCGCCCTCACCCGCGCCGGCCGGCTGGAGCTGCACCTGAGTGTGGAGCTGCCGGATCGGGCCGGGCGGCGGGAAATCCTGGCCGTGCACAACCGCAGGCGGCCCCTAGGGCCAGATGTGGATCTGGAGGTGTGGGCCGAGCGCACGGAAGGCTGGAGTGGGGCCGATCTGGCTCTCTTGAGCAACCGGGCGGCAATTGCCGCCATTCGCCGCCACCGGGCCACTGCCGAGTCGGTGGATCCCAAGACCCTGGTCATCCGCCAGGAGGACTTTGCCCAGGCCTTTGCCGAGCTGCAGCAGCAGCGCCAGGCCACCTAGAAGACCGGGATCCCTTGCCATTCCGGCTGCCGGTGGGCGTGGGCCGCCTCGCCGCAGGTGCGGGGGGTGGGAAAGATCTTGTCGGGATTGGCGATGTGCTGCGGGTCGAGCACCTGCCGCACCCACTGCATGCTCTCCAAATCCGTGGGCGTAAACATCTCCGACATGTAGCAGCGCTTGTCGGCCCCGATGCCATGCTCGCCAGAGATGCTGCCTCCCAGACGCACGCAGAGCTTGAGGATCTCGCCCCCCAGTTTTTCCACCTGCTCTAGGGATCCCGGCACCGACTCGTCGTAGAGGATTAAGGGGTGCAGATTGCCGTCGCCGGCATGAAACACGTTGGCCACCGGGTAGCCGTACTCGCGGCTGAGGCGCTCGATTTCCTTCAGGACATAGGCTAGCTGGCTGCGGGGGATCACCCCATCTTGGACGTAGTAGTTGGGGCTGAGCTTGCCCATGGCGGCAAAGGCTGCCTTGCGCCCCTTCCACAGACGCGCCCGCTCTTCTGGGCTGGAGGCAACTTGCACCTGGCGCGCCCCGTTTTTTAGGCACAGGGCCTTTACCTGCTGGCTGGCTTCCTCCACCTCCAGCTCCAGGCCGTCCACCTCCACCAGCAAGATGGCCGCCGCATCCCGTGGGTAGCAGCCCGACTGCACCACATCCTCAACGGCGTTGATGCTGAAGTTGTCCATGATCTCCAGGCCAGCAGGGATGATCCCGGCGGCGATGATGTCGGAAACGGCAGCTCCTGCTGCCTCGACACTGTTAAAATCCGCCAGCAAAACCTGCACCTGGGCCGGCGCCTTGAGCAAGCGCAGGGTAATCTCGGTAGCAATCCCCAGGGTGCCCTCGGAGCCGACAAACAGGCCCACCCAGTCGTAGCCGGGCATCTCCGGGATCTTGCCCCCCCAGCGCACCACCTCCCCATCCGGCAGCACCACCGTCAGGCCGAGAATGTGATTGGCTGTTACACCGTATTTGAGGCAGTGGACGCCGCCGGAGTTTTCCGCCACATTGCCGCCGATGGAGCAGACTGACTGGCTAGAGGGATCCGGGGCATAGAAATAGCCTTGGGCAGCCACTGCCTGGGTAATCCAGGCGTTAATCACCCCCGGCTGCACCACCATGCAGCGGTTCTCCAAGTCGATTTCCAGGATTTGCTTCATCAGGGTGGTAGCGATGACGACGCTGTTTTCCACAGGCAGCGCTCCCCCCGATAGCCCAGTGCCGGATCCCCGCGCCACGAAGGGCACCTGGTAGCGGCTGCACAGCTTCACCACCTGCGCCACCTCCTCCGTGGTGCGCGGCAACACCACCAGAGCCGGCCTTTGCCGGTAGCTGGTCAGCCCGTCGCACTCGTAAACCAGCAGCTCCTCCGGCCTGCTGATCACCCGCCGGGGATCGAGAATTTTTTTGAGCTCAGCCCTCAGTTTGAGCCAATCGAAGGTGAGGCCAGCTTGCAACGGGTGAGAGGAGCGAACAGCCATAGGGGGCGGCAGAACATCTCGTGAGGGGGATATCGTCACTATAGTCTGGATAGTCTGGCCGGAGAGCCTATGCAGTCCCGCAACGCCGAACAGATCCTTGAGCAAGTGCGGCAGCTCTACGACCTCTACCCCTTCCCACCACAGCCCATCGGCACCGTTCCCCCGCCGGGGTGGAACTGGCGCTGGAGCTGGCCCCAGGCCTATGCTTTTTGCACCGGATCCCATCCGGGCCGGCGCAAGGTGCGCATCCTGGATGCCGGCTGCGGCTCTGGGGTAGGGACAGAATACATCGCCCACCAAAACCCGGAAGCGGAGATCTGGGCCTTTGACCTAAGCGGCCGCGCCCTGGAGATTGCCAAGGCCCGCTGCCGGGCTTCCCAGGCGCCGCCGGTGCAGTTTTGCCAGCTCAACGTTTACGACATCGACCAACTGCCGGGGCAGTTCGACTTCATCAACTGCGTGGGCATGCTCCACCACCTGCCGGATCCGCTGGCGGGGCTGCAGGCGCTGGCGAGCAAATTGGCCCCTGGCGGGATCCTGCATTTGTTTGTCTATGGCGAGCTGGGCCGCCACGAAATTCGCCTGATGCAAAAGGCCATCCGCCTACTGGTCGCCGGCTCCGAACACCAGCCCCTGGCTTCCGCAGAACACCTGCAACAAGGGCTACAGGTAGGCCGCCGCCTCTTCCGGATTTTGCCGGAGAGCAACCGCATCCAGCAGCAGGAACGCGCCCGCTGGGCCGTTGAGAACGTGGACGACGAATGCTTTGCCGACATGTACCTGCACCCGCAGGAAGTGGACTACAACATTGAGACCCTGTTTGAGCTGATCCGCGCCTCCGGGCTGCAGTTTTTGCGCTTTTCCAACCCCGAGTTCTGGCGGCTGGAACGGGTGTTGGGCCAGGATGAGGCCCTGCTGGCCCAGGCGGCTCAACTGCCAGAGCCGGAGCGCTACCGCCTGATCGAGCTGCTGGATCCGGTGGTGGCCCACTACGAGCTCTTCCTCGGCAAGCCTCCCCTCCCCCGCTGGGAATGGACCAGTCCGGAGGCGGTGGCCTCGGCTGTTGCCCACCTCAGCCCATGTCTAGGCCTGTGGCCGGGCCGGAGCATCTTCAACTACGCCTACGAGGCAATCTCCCTCAGCGAGGAAGCCTTCGCCTTCCTGCAGCAGGTGGACGGGATCCGCACCGTCCAAGCCCTTCAAGACAGCCTGGAGTCTCCCCTGGGCTGGCCGCAGTTGCAGCAGTTGCTGCGCTGGCAAGTGCTGCTCTTGGAGCCACGGGAGGGCTGTCTTTGAGTGCCTCTGAGCAAATGTGGGCAGCCAAGACCGGTGGCAGCATTTGCCTTCTTGGACTTTCCTGCTCTATGCTGGGAGGCTGTGACCTTTTCTCCAGCCCCACCCATTCTGGGGGTACTGCCATGCCCAAAATCAAAACTCGCAAGGCAGCCGCCAAGCGCTTTCGCCTCACCGGCAGCGGCAAGTTTATGCGCCGCCGGGCCGGGCACAACCACCTACTTGAGCACAAAACCAGCAACCGTAAGCGCAAGCTGGCGGGTGTAGCCCTGGTAAGCAAGCAGGATCTGGCCAATGTGCGCCTGATGCTGCCCAACACCCACTAGCTGGGTCCTGTTCGCGCTACGCGCCGCTTCCCCGACGCCTCGGCACGTTGGGGACGGGTTGAAGTCTCAAGGTTTGCCGGGGGCTCGCCAACTTCTATATCCGTCTGTATTGGGTTACTGCCATGAGAGTCAAACGCGGCAATGTTGCCCGCAAGCGTCGTAAGAAGATCCTCAAGCTAGCCAAAGGCTTTCGAGGAGCCGGCTCCAAGCTGTTCCGCACTGCCAACCAGCAGGTGATGAAGGCTCTGCGCAGCGCCTACCGGGATCGCCGGCGCAAGAAGCGGGATTTTCGCCGCCTGTGGATTGCCCGCATCAACGCGGCCACCCGCGCCCAGGGCCTGCGCTACAGCGAGTTCATCGACGGCCTCAAAAAAGGCAATATCCAACTGAACCGCAAAATGCTGGCCCGCTTGGCCTTCCTGGATCCAGAAGCCTTTACCCAAGTGGTGGAAGCAGCTCGCCAGGCCCGCGCCTCCTAAAGAGATGGGGTCTCGGTCTCCGTTGGCCGCAGCAATCCAGAGGTCTTGCATGGCAGCCGGCCTGGCCTTGGCTTGCTTGGGGAGGGGGATCCCTGCGGCTGCCCGCCCCTGGCCAGAGATTGTGCGTTCGGGTCAGGTGCGAATTGCGGTCAAAGACAACCTGAGGCCGTTGGGCTTTCGCGATCCCATGGGCAAGCTGCAGGGGTTTGAGATCGAGCTGGCCCGCGAGCTGGGATCCCGGCTCTTGGGATCCGCGGAGGCGGTGGAGCTGGTGCCGGTAGCCAACGTGAAGCGGCTGCAGGCAGTGGCCGCTGGGGAGGTAGATCTGGCTATTGCCCAGCTTGGCATTACGCCGGATCGGGCGCGACAAGTGGAGTTTACCTCGCCCTACTATCAGGATGGCCCCAGCTTGGTTGTGGCCCGTTCCCACAACTGGGAAAGGTGGTCGGATGTGGGCGGCGCGCGGATTGCCGTCCTGCGCGGATCGGCTGCTATTCCTTACCTCCAGCGCTACCTCCCAGGGGTTGAGTTGGTGGCGGTGGATTCCTACCGGGAAGGGGCGGAATTGCTCCTAAAGGGAGCGGTGCAGGCCTGGGCAGCGGATCGCTCGGTGCTGGCAGGGTGGCTGGCGGAGCACCCCCAGTTTCAGTTTTTGGGATCCCCGTTGGCGGCGGTGGGGCTGGGCATTGCCCTGCCCAAGGGGCTGGAGCATGCTGAATTGCGGCTGCGGGTGCGCCGCGAGCTGGAGAACCTGCGCGCTGAGGGCTGGCTGGCGGAGCGGGCCAGAGCCTGGGGTCTGCCCTAGTGCAAAAAGTGACGGATGCCAGTGCAGACCATGGCGATCCCAGCAGCATTGGCAGCAGCAATGGAATCGGCATCGCGGAGACTGCCTCCCGGCTGGATGATGGCGCGGATCCCAGCACGGGCTGCCGCCTCCACACTGTCGGCAAAGGGGAAAAAGCCGTCGCTGGCCAAAACCGCTCCTGCTGCCTGCGAGCCGGCCTGGCGAAGGGCAATCTCGACGGCGCCTACCCGGTTCATCTGGCCTGCGCCAATGCCGAGGGTCTGCCCCTGCCGGGCAACGACGATGGCGTTGGATTTCACGTGTTTGCAGACCGTCCAGGCAAACTCCAGATCCGCCCACTCTTCCGGTGTCGGCTGGCGCTCGCTCACCACCCGCCAGGACGGGCGGCGGTCGGATCCCTGGGCCAAGTCAGCCTCCTGCACCAGGAAGCCCCCAGCCAGGGTGCGAACGGTTTGGGCCGGCCCAACCGCAAAGTCCGGCAGAACCAAAAGCCGCAAGTTCTTTTTGGCTGCCAGTTGCTCAGCCGCTTCAGGCGTGCAGCCCGGGACGACCACGCACTCCAAAAAAGGCTCCGCCAGCCGCCGGGCAGCCTCCCCATCCAAGGTTTGGTTGAGGGCGACAATGCCCCCGAAGGCGGAAACGGGATCGGCGGCCAAAGCCGCCTCAAAAGCGGCAGCCAGAGTTGGGCGAACGGCTACCCCACAGGGGTTGTTGTGCTTGACAATCACCGCCACCGCTGGCCTAGGGCCGTTGGCCAGCCCTAGGCTCAGTTCTGCCGCCAGGGCGCGGGCCGCCTCTAGATCCAGCAGGTTGTTGTAGCTGAGCTCCTTCCCCTGCAACTGTTTGGCCCGATGCCAGCCGGGAGCAGCCGCATCCACCACATACCAGGTGGCGGCTTGGTGGGGATTTTCCCCGTAGCGCAGGCGTTGCCAAGGGATCCCTTGCAGTTGAAAAACCTGCTCGGCAGCGGTTGCAGGAGCTGGAGCTTGAGAGGGGCGGGACAGCTCTGAGCGAGTTAGGTAGTCGACAATGGCGCGGTCGTAGGCCAGTACCTGCTCGAAGGCGCGGCGGGCACACTGGAAGCGAAAGGCCAGCCGCTCCGCCTCGCTGGAGGGGCTAGAGAGCAATTGCAAATACTGAGGGTACTGGCTGGGATCGGTGAGCACGGTAACGTGGGGATAATTCTTGGCTGCCGCCCGCGCCAGCGTCGGCCCGCCGATGTCGATCTGTTCAAAAGCCTCCTCCAGCGACACCCCTGCCCGGGCCACCGTCTGCTCGAAAGGATAGAAATTGACCACCACCAACTGGATGGGAGGGATCCCCAGCGCCTCCAGATCCGCCCGGTCTTCGCGGCGCTCCAGGCGGGCCAGAATGCCCCCGTGAATGCGGGGGTGCAGCGTTTTTACCCGTCCCCCCAAGATCTCCGGCGCGCCGGTATGCTCCGAAACAGGGGTGACCGGGATCCCAGCTTCTGACAGCGCCTTGGCTGTGCCTCCGCTGCTGAGCAGCTGAAAGCCGTGCTCCTGCACGAGGGCCTGGGCCAGCGGGATCAGGCCGGTCTTATCGGAGACACTTAGGAGAGCCAAAGGTGGGAAGGGCTGAGCAGACATCGGTTGTTAGCGATCTCAAGAGAGCAGAGTTGCCTGGGAGATCCCAACAGGTGGAGATCCCACGCCCCAGCATAGCGCCCCTGCCGGGAGGGGGATAGGAGGTTGTTGCCACTACTGAGAGGTCGGAGAGGTGGCTGGGGTTCACGTGGGATGATCCAGGATGCCAGAAGGTGCAATTCCAGCCACTCAAAAGGGATCCCAGCCCTGCCGAGAAAGTGCTATGACAAGATGAGCGTGAATTGCCGCTAGAAGGGGGTAACTAGGATCGTATGGATAGAGTCTTGCAGCTCCTGATCCAGGGTTGGTACTATTCCATCCCCCTGTTGACGTTCTCAGTCTTCTCGGTGGCCTGTTGCATCGAGCGGGCCTTGTTTTGGTGGAAAGTCACCCACCGGCAGGAGGAGGTGGTGCGGCAAGCCCTGAGCCAGTACCGCCGCAACCCACGCGCTGCCCAGTACCTGCTGGAGCAAAATGCGGATCTCCCCATTGCCCGCATCTTTTTGGCCGGCCTGGAGCTGAACGAAGCCAGCCCCGAAGATTTTAAGCTGGCCCTGGAGACAGCCTTGGCGGCAGAGGTGCCCCTGCTGAAGCGCTTCAATACGGTCTTCGACACCGTCATTACCGTTGCCCCCTTCCTGGGCCTGCTGGGCACCGTTACCGGCATCATCCAGATCCTCAGCTCCATCCAACTGGGGGATATCGGCGGCACCGATACGCAAGGGGTAGGGCAGGGGATCGCCGAAGCCCTCTACTCGACCGCTTTTGGGCTGATCGTGGCCATTCCCACCTTGCTAATCTCCAACGTCTTCCGCTCTCTGTACCTGCGGCAGCTCTCCAAGATCCAGGAGTACGGCGGCGAGCTGGAGTTGCTGCATCGCCAGCGGCAAGAGATGCAAGCCCAACAGCTTTCCCAGTATTCTTACGCCAAGCCCAGCCCCAGCGGCAGCTCCACTCTTCCTCCCTACTCCCCCCTTGAGCCCTCCTAGCCTATGCGCATCCCCGAAGAAAACTTTCGATCCGGCGAGATCAACATCGTGCCCCTGATCGATGTCATCTTCTCGATCTTGGTGTTTTTCGTCATCGCCAGCCTGGTGCTTACCCGCTCGGAGGCCCTCGATGTCAATTTGCCAGAGGCCTCCACAGCCGAAGCCCGCCGCCAGCCAGACGTTACGGTGAGCATCACCGCTGAAGGCCAAATTGCCGTCAACCGCAAGGCGATTGCCAATCTTGCCGCCCTGATCCCAGAGGTGGAACGCGTCCTGGCCGAGAAGCCGGCTGAAGGGCGCCGCCTGGTGGTGATCAACGCCGATTTGGCTCTCTCCCACGGCAAGGTGGTGGAGGTGATGGATACCCTGCAGCGACTGCCCAACGTCAGCCTGGCCATCGCTGCCCGCCGCCCTGCCAATAACCGTTGACAGGCTCCCCTCTGGGGCCGGGGGTAAGGGCCATCACCCTGCCCCCAGCAGTTGGATCAGGAGCGCTTTTTGCACGTGGAGGCGATTTTCTGCTTGATCCCACACCCGGGACTGGGATCCCTCCAAGACCTCGGCGGTGATCTCCTCTTCCCGGTGCGCGGGCAGGCAGTGGAGCACAATGGCCTCGCGAGCCGCCTGTTTCAGCAGCTTAGCATTGACCTGGTAGGGCAGGAAGTCGGCTTTGCGCGCCTCGGCCTGGTCTTCTTGGCCCATGCTGGCCCACACGTCGGTATAGACCACCTGGGCTCCCGCGACCGCTTCGTAGGGATCCCGCAACACCCACACCTGCGATCCCTGGGCCAAGGCTTGCGCTTCTGCTACTACTGCCGCATCTGGCTCGTAGCCGGGGGGGGTGGCGACGCGGATGTGGATCCCGCTCATGGCACAGCCCAGCAGCAGGGAATGGGCAACATTATTGCCGTCGCCGCAATAGGCCAAGGTCAGGCCCGCCAGTTGGCCGAAGTTCTCCTGGATGGTGAGCAGATCGGCCAAAACTTGGCAGGGGTGAAACTGATCCGTGAGGGCGTTGATCACGGGGATCTCGGCATATTCGGCAAAGATTTCCAGCTCCCGCTGGTTGTAGGTGCGAATGGCAATGGCGTCCAGGTAGCGGGAGAGAACGCGGGCCGTATCCTGCAGAGGCTCGCCGCGGCTCATCTGCATCGCCGTCGGCACCAGATCTAGGGTGCTGCCCCCGCACTGGGCCATGGCAGCGGTAAAGCTGACGCGGGTGCGGGTAGAAGCCTTCTGAAACAACAGCCCCAGCACCCGGCCGCGCAGATCCACCCGATAGGGATCCCGCTTCAGTTGCGCCGCTTGGACCAGCAAGGCCGCTAGCTCCGCCGGGCTCAGGTCGCTGAGTTTGAGCAGATCCCGCCCGGCTAAGTTGATGGATCCTACAGCTTGCAACCCCGCCATCGCGCTTCACCGCCTCCGCAAACAACTTCCGGCCCGCGCTGCTGCCTGCTCGCCAGCGCAAGGCCGCTACTCAGCAAGGTCTCGCAGCCTGGGCCCCAACGCTGGCTAGAGGGAAGAGGAACGCATTGGCTCCTTGGCCTGTTGCTGGCGGGCCGAGATCTGCGCCTGGAGGGCCTGGATAGCGGCGGTATATTGCGGGTCGGCGGGAGTCGCCACCAACTCGCGATCCCGGCTGAGGCGATTGAGATCTTCTTCGGACAGTTCCACGACAATGTCAGGGGTGATGCCTTTGTGATCGATATCGGTGCCTTTGGGGGTGCGATAGCGGGCGATGGTCACCGCCAGGCCCGACCCATCGGAGAGGGGATGCACCGACTGCACTAGGCCCTTGCCAAAGGTTTGCGTGCCCACGATCACGGCGCGCCGGTTATCCTGCAAAGCCCCCGACAAGATCTCGCTGGCGCTGGCGGATCCTCCATCCACCAAGACAGCCAAAGGCTTATCGGTGAGGGCGCTGTTGTTGGCCGTGAGGCGATCCTGCTCCCCTTGCCGGTTCACCGTCGAGACAATGCTGCCCTGGTCGATCCACATGCGGGCGATCTCGGCGCTGGAGTAGAGCAGCCCCCCCGGATTGGCCCTCAGATCCAGCACATAGGCGGCCACCCCTTGTTTCTCCAGCTCGCGAATGGCCTGGCGCACCTTGTCGGCGGCATTGCCGGAAAACTGGGTGATGCGGATGTAGCCAATGGGCAGGCCATTTTCCTGGTGAACCGCATAGCGCACGGTGGCCAGCTCAATTCTCTCCCGCACCAGGTCGAACACCTTCAGCCCTTCCCCCTCGCGGCGGATGGTCAGCCGCACCCGTGTGCCCGGCTCGCCGCGAATGAGGCTGACGGCGGTGTTGGTGTCCATCCCTTCGGTGGATTTGTCGTCGATGCGCACGATTACATCTTTGGACTTGATCCCGGCCCGGTCGGCGGGGGATCCTTCGATGGGGGAGATCACCACCAGCTCGTTGGTCTCTTGATCCATGCCCAGCGTGATCCCCACCCCGGTCAGCTCACCGGATGTGTCAATTTGCATGCTGGCGAACTGGTCGGGATCCAAGAAGCGGGTGTAGGGATCGTTCAGTTTCTTCAGGGCTTCGCGAATGGCTGCATAGGCATCTTCTCGGGTGGCATATTCTCGGCTGAGCAGATCCCGCCGCACCGCCTCCCAGTCGACGGAGTTGAAGGAAGGGTCGACGTATTCGCGATTAACAATCTGCCAAACTTCGTCCACCACTTCCTTGGGATCCCGGCGAAACCCTGCCCAACCCGGCATGGATAGCTGCACCCCGACAAGCGACACGGCTGTGACCACTGCAGCCGTTGCACTCACCACAAACCCACGCTTTCTCATTGGCTCTCCTGGAAGACAAGGTCTAAAAGTCGAGGTTAATCTCCAGCTTTTGGGGGTTTCGCCCAGAGGCTCTTCCCTGCCCCAACTTTATCTCAGGGACAAAGCAGTGCTGCCTGCCCCAGCCGGTGGTATCCAAAGTTTGGTAGGCTGCAAATGGTACAGCCCAACTGTGCCCAACGTAGCACAGGGATCCCTGCAAAGGTGCTCTCGCGATCACATTTGCAAAGGCGCTTTTTCTTCTGGAGTCCATGTCTCTTGTAACCGACTCTCCCAGCCTGCCGGAAGCTGCTGCTGACTCGCCCCTGCTGGCCCAGGTGCAGTTGGCTCGCGCTGCCGCTCGACGCACGGCTACCTTGCCCACTGCCATTAAAAATGCCGCCCTAGAGGCCATGGCCACCGCTTTGCTGGAACACCAAGAGGCCATCTTGGCAGCCAACCAGGCGGATTTGGAGCAGGCAGCGGAGCAGGTCAAGGCCGGTGAGCTGTCCGCCTCGGCCTACGCCCGCTTGAAGTTGGACGCCCAGAAATTGGCCGACGCGGTGGCCGGGGTGCGGCAGGTGCTGCGGCTGCCGGATCCGGTGGGGCAGGCCTTGCTGATCTGGGAACTGGATGAGGGGCTGGTGCTGGAGCGGCGCACCTACCCTCTGGGAGTGCTGGGGGTGATCTTCGAGTCGCGGCCCGATGCTCTGGTGCAAATTGCCGCCCTGGCGGTGAAAACCGGCAACAGCGTCCTGCTCAAGGGTGGCTCGGAGGCGCTCTGCTCCTGCCAGGCATTGATGGCGGCCATCCAGGCGGGGCTGCAGCAGATCCCCGAGTTTCCCCAGGGATCTTTGCAGTTGCTCACCAGCCGTGCCGAGGTCAAGGCCCTGCTGCAACTGGAAGGGCTGGTGGATCTCATCATCCCCCGCGGCTCCAGCAGCTTTGTCCGCTACATCATGGAAAATACCCGCATCCCGGTGCTGGGCCATGCCGATGGCCTCTGCCACTTGTACGTAGATCGGGCTGCCGATGTGGACATGGCGGTGAGGCTAACCCTGGACAGCAAAACCCAGTACCCCGCCGCCTGCAACGCCATCGAAACCCTGCTGGTGCACGCAGAGATCGCCCCCCGGTTTTTGCCCCTGGCCGTGCAGGCGCTGCGCGAGAAGGGGGTGGAGTTGCGCGGGGATCCCCGCTGCCGCCAACTGGTGCCCGATCTGATCCCGGCCAGCGAGGCCGACTGGCGCACGGAGTACGCCGACCTGATTCTGGCCATCAAAATGGTGGATTCTCTCGACGAAGCCATTGCCCACATCGAGCGGTACGGATCCCGCCATACCGAGGCCATCGTGACCGAAGATGCCGCCGCTGCCCAGCGCTTCCTCGACGAAGTGGACGCAGCAGGGGTCTTTCACAATGCCTCCACCCGCTTTGCCGATGGCTTTCGCTACGGCTTGGGGGCAGAAGTGGGCATCAGCACCCAAAAGCTGCCGCCGCGCGGCCCGGTGGGTTTGGAGGGCTTGGTGACCTACCGCTACCAACTGCGAGGGCGAGGCCATCTTGTAGCCGACTATACAGGCCCCCAGGCCCGACCTTTTCAACATCGAGATCGCCTGAACACCACCGGTTTGTCTTAGGGATCAGGGCCTGCTGCA
This sequence comes from Thermostichus sp. MS-CIW-15, assembly GCF_054060575.1. NCBI lineage: Bacteria > Bacillati > Cyanobacteriota > Cyanophyceae > Thermostichales > Thermostichaceae > Thermostichus > Thermostichus sp. MS-CIW-15. Next base: position 23,243 of record NZ_JBSSDI010000023.1, read on the forward strand.
GCGGCCGACTGTACAAAGCAATCCATGACGGAAACCGTTCTGCTCGTCTGGGTGGCTCCAAGTTAAGGTAAATTAGAAGATAGCCTTGTGATTTGCAAAGGTTGTGCTTTGTGCCCCGCTGTGGTGCAACAATAGACCACCGAAGGCTACTGGGTTTTGAAATTTGCTGTCGGCTTGAGCGCCTTTGACCTAGCACCTTGCTTTTTGGCTGCCTTTTGTTATTTCGATAGGAGCTTCGCTGCATCATGCCCGTTCGTCTGTATGTCGGAAATCTGCCGGAAGAGGTGGATCGTCAGGCATTGGAGAAGCTCTTTAGCTCTGCAGGTGAGGTCATTTCCACCAAGGTGATTCGGGATCGGCGGACCGGCAAATGTCGCGGCTTCGGGTTTGTAACCGTGAGCACCGAAGAGCAGGCGCAGCAGTACATCGAAAAGTTCAACGGCCACAGCTTTGGCGATGTCAACCTGCGCATCGAGATTGCCCAGCGGCGGGAGAAACGGGAAGACGCCGAAGCCAGGGCAGCAGCCTCCAGCTCCCCAGCTAAGGAGTCTGCCAAAGATGCTGGCAAGGATTCTAGGGCGCCCGGGGATCCTGAGCCCCGAGGTTCTTCCAAAGACTCCAAAGAGTCTGGGGAAAAGTCCGCTCCCAGCAAAAAGCAACGCCAGCGGGGCAACAAAGGGAGTGGAGGCAATGTCGTTGCCGAGACTGAAGGGGCCTTTGAGCCGGATCCCCGTTGGGCCAGTCAGTTGCAGCGGATTAAGGAGCAGCTTCTCCAAGCGACCAACTCCTGATCCCCCCAAAAGCGTGGTGGACATCGCCGCCATCTGGCGTTAGCCTGGTTGAGCTGTACAGCTCTGGGCATACTCGAGAGGGGGTTTTGGGATGGATAGTCTGGCAAGGGTTTTTCGCGCGTGGGGACAGTGCTTGGCCAAAGCTGGGTTCCTCGGCGCGCTGCTGGTTTGGCTGGGGATGAGCAGCGTTGTCCAAGTTGCCCTCGCAGCTCCAGCCGATTTGGAGGAGCAGGTGCTGCAGATCATTCGCAAGCACCCCCAGGTGATCCTGGAGGCGGTGCAGGAGTACCAGCAGCGGCAGTACCAAGAGCAGCAGCAACAACAGCAGAAGTTGGCGGAAGAATTTGGCCGGCAGTTGCGGGAGAACCCGCGTGCCGTCATCGGAGACTCTCCTCAACTGGGATCCGACGCTTTGCGGTTGGTGTTGGTGGAGTTTTCCGATTTTCAATGTCCCTTCTGCGCCCGCGCCCACGACACCCTCAAACAGTTCATGGCCGAGCACGGGAATGAGGTGACCTTGGTGTACAAGCACCTGCCCTTGACCAGCATCCACCCGGAGGCGATGGCGGCGGCTCGCGCGGCCTGGGCTGCCCACCGTCAGGGCAAGTTCTGGGAGTTCCACGACGAGCTGTTTGCCAACCAATCCCAGCTTGGGGATGAATTTTATGTAGCTACCGCCGAGAAGTTGGGCCTAAATGTGGAGAAATTCAATCGGGATCGGCGCAGCCGGGCGGCGGAGCGCGCCATTCAGCGAGATATGGATCTGGCCTCTCAACTGGGCATCGGCGGCACCCCTCATTTCATCTTGAACGGCCTTTCTTTTTCGGGGGCGCAGCCTTTGGAGGTGTTTGAGCAGACGCTGCAACAGGCCAAGCAAGCCCTCTAGCCCGGTTAGAGCCTCAAGTCCAGATGTCGAGTCCCTATCGTTGCCCAGAGTGCGGAGATAGTTTCCTGTTTCGGCCGGATCCCTGCCCCACCTGTGCCAGCCGAGAACGCCAGAAACAGAAGGCTGCCCGCGCCAGGGAAAAACGGGGCAGCTACGACCTGACGGGCCAGGTGGCCGCCGCCGAGTTCTGGCAACTGTTGCGTTGGTACCCCTGCTGCCCTTGCTGTGGCAAGCCCTGGCCGGAGGTGGGATCCGCCCCTGTCCAGGATCACATCATCCCCCTTAGCCGTGGGGGGCCCAACACGGCTGCCAACCTGCAGCCTCTTTGTCCAGCCTGCAACGGCTGGAAGGCGGATTTTCTCATTTGTTTTGACAGAGCCGTGCCGGGGCGGGTGCGACCCTTGCCTCAGCACCTTTGGCCCAGCTTTCGGCGTTGGCTCGGCCTCGGCGGCGTCGAGGAAAAGCAAGCCCGCGAGCGGCAGTTGGATTGGTTGGATCCCGGCCTAGATCTTGGCGGCGGGGATCGCCCCCAACTGGTGCAACAGTTGGCCTATCCCTTGGCCAGCCCAGCCCAATTGCAGGCGGAAACCTTGCGCCTCACGCTGGCGGCGATCTCACTGGAAGAAGGATCCCTGGCGATTCCAACCAGTGGTGCAAAGGGCAGCGAGGCCCAAGCAGCCCGATGGAGCTATTCCCAACAGCCGCGAAACGGTTCCTAATCTCCCCTCTCCCTGAGGGAGAGGGGCTGGGGGTGAGGGAATCCCTGAGGGAGAGGGGCTGAATCCGGCTGCCGCTACTCGACGGGCAGGATGCGGGCGTCAAACCCTGCTTCAGCCAGAGCACGCCGCGCCTGTTCGGCATTGGCCCGTTGCCGGTAGGTGCCCACCTGAATCACTGAGCCGCGCACAAAAGCGTCAGGGGCAAACTGCTGGAGCTTGGGCAGCGCCTCTGCCCCGGCGGATACCACCACCCAAAATCCGCCCGTGCCTTCTGCGCGCAGGGATGCGGCAGAGGGGGTGGGATCCTGAACCAGAAGCGGTCGAGAGCGGCGCAGATCGGCGGGGAAGATCCCGGCTTCGTAGCCTTGGTCGGCCAAGTACCGCACCTGTTCGGCGGCAGCAGCGGGGTCGGCAAACCCGCCGGTGCGCACCACCCGCAGGTCGTCGTAGATCAAGGGCAGGGATCCCTCTAGCAGTTGTTGGAGTGCAGGCCATTTTTCACCGCTGGGATCGGCCACCAACACCCAGTAGCGCTCCCCCTGAGGTGGGTTGGAGTCGGGATCCCCCACAGCTTCCTCTCCTGCCAACGACACCGCCACCGCCGGCAGGCCCTGGGCGGTCAGCCAGCGGGCCTGATCCTGCGCCAGCGACAGGCGGGAGAAGGTGCCCGTCTGCAAAGCCGCCTGGCCGCGGTATTGCACCACAGCAGCCCCTGGAAAGAAGCGGCGCACCCGCTCTTCCAGCCGGGGATCCCCAGTAGGGTTGGGCACTTGGGTGGCAAAGGGCCGCTGCGGATCGAAGGGGGGAGCCGTTGGCGCTGGCGGGGCAGGACTGGGGGAGGGAGCGGGAAAAGCGGGCGGCAGGGGCGGATCCGTCTCTTGGCGGCTCACCACCCGCACCGGCAACCCCAGCCGTTCCAATTCCGCTTGGCGGCGTTGGGCGTGGTTGCGGTTGATGAACGTCCCCGCTAAGATGAACACTTGTCCATCCCCTTGCACGAAATAGGCGTCCGGCACCTGGGCGCGCACCTTGGCCAGCTCGGCTGCCCCATCGGCCAACACGTGAACTTGGTAACGCGTCAGCGCCAGAGCAGCAGGCAGGGCGAGGGCAAAAGCTGCCAGAGATCCGGCCACGAGCGCCGTCGCCATCGCCGGTCGCAGCCAAGGGACGCATGGAAGGAGGCCTGTACAAGTCGTCCCCCCTGAGGCAAGCCACAGGCGAGCAATCCATCTGCGGCGGTTACGCAGCCCAGCGTTCACGGGAGAAGCGCAGATTTAGTGTACCTCTAGTATAGACACGCCGCTGGCCGAGGAGGGTTTGACAACCCCTGTCACCTGCGGTCTTCAGAAGCGACGGCGACGATAGCGCTGGCGACTCGGTCGGCGGAGGGCCGGGGATCCCCCCAGAGCAAAGCGGATGATCTCCGTCTTGTACTGCTGTGAGCCCTCCGTGTAGCGGGCAAGCTGGATGGCGGATCCCTGGCCGGAGGGGAGGGCTGGCAGAGACTGCTCCGGCGTTGCGGCTTCGATGGCGATGAAAAACCGCAAGCGCAGCAGCACCTCCAATTTAGACAGTCGCTCGGTCTGTTCGGGCACGAGGCGGCCCAGAGAGATTTGGAGGCGCGGCCCGCGTCGCCGGGATCCGGGGCGGCTCCAGAGCTGTTGGGCCAACGTCCACAGAGAGGCCTGCTCAGGAGATTTGACCAACAGCTTCAGTCCCGCCAAGGGGTTGAGGCCATAGGTAAGCAGCAGAGAATACATGGGCAGCGGACTGAGGAGCAGAGAGGCGTTTTTGGGTTAGGGTCAAAAGATAGCTCATAGGCCAACTGTAGCACTGCTACCCGCTATCTGAAGACCGATGGCCATGGCCGGGATCCCTGACCAACGCTGGCTGTTTCAGCCTGTGAACCCACTGGCTGTCCAGAGCTTGGCTGAGGCGGTGGGGGTCTCGCCCGTCTTGGCTCAGATCTTGCTCAATCGCGGCCTCTCCAGCCCTGCTGCCGTGCAGCAGTATTTGCAGCCGGATCCCGTCCACCTGCCCCCGCCCAGCCAAGATTTTGCCGATTTGCCGCTGGCGGTGGAATTGCTGGAGGGGGCGATTCGCCGACAAGAGCCCATTGCCATCTGCGGCGATTACGATGCCGACGGCATGACCAGCACGGCTCTGCTGCTGCGGGCGCTGCGGGGCGCTCCAGTGTATTACCGCATCCCCAGCCGCCTCAGGGAGGGCTATGGCCTCAACAACCGCATGGTGCAGGAGCTGCACCGCGAGGGGGTACGCCTCATCCTCACCGTGGACAACGGCATTGCCGCCCATGCGCCCATCCAACTGGCCAAAGAGCTGGGCTTGACGGTGATCGTGACGGATCACCACGACTTGCCCCCCCAGTTGCCCCCTGCCGACGCCATCCTCAATCCCAAACAGCTCCCCCTCTCTTCTCCCTATCGGGGGATGGCCGGGGTGGGGGTGGCCTACCTCCTGGCCCAGGCCTTGGCAGAGCGCCGCGGGGACGAACATTTGGAGCGGGTGGCGCTGGAACTGTTTACGGTGGGCACCATTGCCGATTTGGCGCCGCTGACGGGAGTTAACCGCCTTTGGGTGCGGCAGGGGCTGGCTCTCTTGCCCACTTCCCAGGTGGCCGGGATCCGCGCCCTCTTGGCGGTGATGGGAATGACGGGATCCCCAGAGGAGCTGCGGCCAGAGTGGGTAGGGTTTGGCCTGGGGCCGCGCATCAACGCCATTGGGCGGATTGGCCGACCGGAGCTGGGGATCCAGTTGCTGACCACCGACGATCCGCAGCAGGCAGAAAAACTGGCCCGCCGCTGCGAACGCCTCAACCAGGTGCGGCAGCAGATGTGTGGGCGCATCGAGGCGGAGGCCCTGGAGCAAATCGCCCGGCAAGGGCGGGATCTGCAGCAAGAGCGAGTGTTGACGATTTTGGGATCCCCGCAGCAGCGCTGGCACAAAGGGGTAATTGGCCTGGTGGCCTCGCGGCTGGCGGAGCGTTTTGGCTGTCCGGTGTTTATCGGCAGCCAGTCGCCCCAGGGGGAGATTACCGGCTCGGCGCGGCAGGGGATCCCGGAGTTCGACGTGTTTCAGGCGTTGGAGTTTTGCAAAGATTTGTTCAGCAAACACGGCGGCCACCCGGCGGCGGGGGGATTTAGCCTGAGGGCGGAAAACTGGCCTCTTTTGGAAGAGCGGCTTCGGCAATTTGCCCAACAGCGGTTGCAGCCGGAACAAATCCGTCCCCTGGTGCAGATCGACGCGGAGGTGGCACTGGCGGATCTCACCTTCGACCTCTACCGCGAGCTGCAGCGGTTGCAGCCCTGTGGCATCGGCAATCCGGAGCCGGTCTTTTGCAGCCGCAACCTGCAGGTGTTGCAACAGCAGCGATTTTGCCCACAGCCTGCCCAAAGGGGGGAGGATACCCCCGGCCACCTGAAGCTGCTGCTCCGGGATCCCGTCAGCCGGGGCCTAGACGGGGCAGGATCCTCACTTGCTGCCCCAGCCAAAGCCCGCAGCCGTCCCCTGTGGGCCATTTGGTGGCGAGGGGCCGCCGCCTATCCCCTGCCGGCGCAGATTGACATCGCCTACACCCTCAAGGCCAAAAGGTGGGGGGAAGAAACCCAACTGGAGCTGGAGATTCTTGGGATCCGGCCTGCCGCAGAAGCCAGCTCTGCCGATCTTTCGCCCGCCGCCGTCGCTCCCACCCTCTCCGATGCCAAAGCTGGCGCCCAGGCAGCACCCTCCCCCCTGCTGATCTACCGCCCTGCCCCCAAGCCCACCCAACCGCTGCGTTGGCAGGCTGTATCTCGATTTTCTGCCCTCCTGCCCCAGGCGCGGGGAACGATCCTCCTCTACGGCTTCCGGCGCCCTACGTTTGTCCTGCCACCGAAGCAGCATCCCTCCCTGACCCTCCACTACGACCGCCCCCAAGCTGGCCATCGCTACAACCAACTGTGGCTGTGGAGTTGGCCTCCCTCTTTGGATCACCTCAAGTGGTTGCTCTCCTGCACTCCCGGCGACGCGCTGCTGATTGTCCTGCACCACCAGGCGGTGCCTCTGCCCTCCGCCGCTGCCTTACAACGGCAATTGCGCCACTACCTGCAAAACCAAGCCCAGGTGGATCTGTTACGCTTGGCCCAGCAATGGTGGCTGTCGCCAGCGCTGTTAGTGGCCGGCCTGCGCTCCCTGGGGTATGCCTGTCCAGAGTTTGGCCCGACAGGATCTTTGGAAGAGGAGCTGGAGGCCCAGCGGGCCTGGTACCGCAGCTCTTGGCAACAAGTGGCTGCCCTGCTGCAGGGATCTCGTCCGCAATAGACCCCTCGCTTCCCGCCAGCCTATGGGAATTAAACTGCTCCTCGGCTCCGACTACCACGGCAACGACCGGCTGATCCGGCAGGCCCTTGACCATCTGCCCCAAGTGGATGCTTACATCAACTGCGGCGATTTCTGTTCCAAGGCCGGCAAGCCCTCCTGCAAAGCCACTCAAGGCTTTCACCCCACAGCCCAAGCCGAGGTGGCCCAGTTGCAATCTTTTCTGGCGGCGGTGGACAGTCTGGGCAAGCCCTGGCTCTTTTTGCCCGGCAACCACGATCCGGCAGCCTCTGTTCTGGAGCCGCTGGCTGGCAGTTGGGGGCGGGCGATTACCCAGTCCTGTTGCTTTGAGTGGCTGGGGCTCCAAGTGCTGGCGGTGCCCTGGACTCCCCCCTGTGGTTGGAGCTGGACCCTCACCCGCAGCCATCTGCAGGAGCTGCTCACCCTCTACGGTCAACCTCCTCGCCCCATTGACCTGTTGCTCAGCCACGCGCCGCCGCGGGGCCTGTTGGACGAAGGCGGAAAATGGTACCACCGCCGCATGCCCACCTTGCGCCCCTTGGTGGATCACCTGCAGCCGCGCTACTACATCTGCGGCCACATGCACTGGGACGGGGGCAAGGTGGAGCGGTGCGGATCCACCCTGGTGATCAACACGGCGCTGCACAACATGGTTCTGGAAATCCCCTGAGCCCCTGGGCAGCCCCCCCACTGTCTGCTGGTTTCCCCTAAGATACCCTTATGGCACGCCCCTTGATCTTGGCCAGCAGCAACTCCGGCAAATGGCGGGAGTTCAGCACCTTTTTTCAGCTCCATGCCCCTGCCTGGGAGCTGCGCCCCCTGCCTGCCGAGCTGACTATGGAAGAGAGCGGCAGCACCTTTGCCGAAAATGCCCTTCTCAAGGCCAAGGCCGTGGCAGAATCGCTGGGGGAGTGGGCCATTGCTGATGACTCCGGCCTGGCGGTGGCAGCCCTTGGCGGCGCCCCCGGGATCCACTCCGCTCGCTATGCCCCCGACGATGCCGCCCGCATCCAGCGGCTGCTGCGGGAGATGGAAGGGATCCCCAACCGCCAAGCCAGCTTTCACTGCGCCATTGCCCTTGTCGATCCCCAGGGCCAGGTGCGGGCCTTGGTGGAGGGCATCTGCCACGGGGAGATCCTGGCTCAGCCGCGGGGCAAGGGAGGGTTTGGCTACGACCCCCTCTTTTGGGTGCCCGAAGTGGGGCTGACCTTCGCCGAGATGAGCCCGGCGCAAAAAGAAGCGGTCGGCCACCGCGGCCAGGCCCTGAGAGCCCTGAAAGAACAGCTCCTCATCTTGGAGCGCAGTCTAGGCTAGCTTGAAGGTACGGCTGCATTCTCCACGAGGGGGGCCGAGACAATGGCAGCAGCCTGGGCCAGAAAAGGTTTCACGAGGCCGCGGGGGGGATCCCTTGAACCCTAAGGCTGCAGCTCTGTGGATCCTACCTGTCAAAAGGTTTCCTCGGTACAGGAAGATGGGAGTGCCAGTTTTGCGTTGGGAGCCTGAAGAATGACCTTCTCTGAGGAGCGCGATCCAAGCCGGGATCCAAACCGTATTCCAGACTCAACGGCTGCTGCCGGCGAGGGAAGCCGCGGCCAAGCTCCCAACAGCCCAGAGTCCCAAGGCCGGCGTTCCCCGCCCCCCTTGCCGGAGGACGGCTCTACTCCCTCCACTGGAGGTGCCGAAGACTGGCTAGAGGATGAGGAGAGGCAAAACGATGGCAAGACGTCCGCTGCTCGTCTCTCTGGGCGCGGAGGACAGAGGGCCAGCTCAGCCCGAGAAGCTGCCGCCGGATCTTCGCGGGGTGCCGAGACGGAGTCCTCTCGGCCCCGGCCCAGCCGTGCCGGACAAGCCTTGGTTCCCCGGCACCCTATCTCCAGCAACTGGGGTTACGACGGATCCGCCCGCTCTGCCGCCTATGCCGGCTCCTACCGGAGCGACTCCAGCCGTTCTGCAGCTTACGGCTACACCCCCAGCTACGGGGGCAGGGGGGGATATGGAGGGGGAGGACGCAGCAGCAGCTCTTCAGGGGGAGTCTCCTCCTCAGATCTGACCATCCTGCTGGTGGTGGCCCTGCTGGCCTTCTTCGGCGGGTTTGCCATCCGCAACATCTTTGCCGAGTCGGGCGGCTTTGACGATGAGCGCCCCATCCGCGCTGCCAATGTGCCGGCGGCCTTCCGGGATTTTTGCTTTGCCTACAACGGCACGGCTTCCTTTACCGTGGTGCAACTGACCAGCGTCTCTGCCCTCACCATGGCTTCGGTGCCCATTTACAAGATGGACACCTGCACCATCCCTGTCAGCCAAACGGCCAATGCCCTCCAAGCTTTGGGCATCCGCGGGCGGGCAAACACCTTGGGCCCGCAACTGGGCGGATCCAACCTCACCCTGATCCAGATCCCCTTGGCCAGCAGCTTGGCCCGCGCCGTCTACAACCAGTTTCCCAGCTTAGCCACTCAGGGTAATGAGGCCCAGGTTTTGTCCCAACTGGAAACCGCCGTCAACAACGCGCTCCGCTCCAACGTGGAGGGGCTGGCCCTGCAAAACCTGGAGCCCACCAACATCCCCGACGTGTACGTGATGGTGCCGGGCCACTCCTTTGATTTGCAACCGCAGCTTAATCTGCGCTAGCCCCCTGACGGCGCCGTGTTCATTACTCTAGAAGGCGGGGAGGGGGTGGGCAAAACCACCCAGCAAGCCCTCTTGGCCGAGCGGCTGCAAAGAGAAGGCTACGCCTGCGTGTCTACCCGCGAGCCGGGAGGGACAGCGCTAGGCCGGGCGCTGCGGGAGATCTTGTTGCATGGGGATCCCCTGACACCGCTGGCAGAGTTGTTTCTGTACGCGGCAGACCGGGCTGAGCATGTGCAAAAGTGTATTCTTCCGGCTTTGGCAGCCGGCCAGGTGGTGGTTTGCGATCGCTTCACCGATTCCACCCTGGCCTACCAGGGCTACGGACGGGGGCTGGACCTGGAGAAGATCCGCCAGCTCAACCACTTGGCCACCGGCGGTCTGCAGCCGCATCTCACCCTATGGCTGGATCTCCCGCCTGAGGTGGGGCTAGCTAGGTCTGGGCTTGCCGACAGGCTCGAACAGGAGCGCCTGGAGTTTCACCGCCGCGTCCACCAGGGCTTCCAGACGCTGGCTGCCGCCGAGCCGCAGCGGATTGTCCGCATTGACGCCGGGGGATCCCCCCTGGAGGTGGCTGCCCGCATCTGGTCGGTGGTCCAGCCTCGCCTGCTGGCAGCAGTCCCAAGGCCCTAGACGAAAGGTTAAGATTTGGTTAAAAAGGGGGGAGCAGGGGGCGGCTCAAGCTAGCCTAGGTAGGCTAGGGCAGGGGGGTTTGCCGCTCTTTGGAGTTGTTGTCGTGGGTAGAGGAGACTTGCGGTGGACCTCATTGCTGCTGAATCGGAAACTGAGAGCCTCGGCAAGACGGAGTCCTCGGAGTCACTCTTGCTCTCGTCTTCAAGCTTGCCTCCGCTGGCTGCTTTGGCCCACCAACTGCTGAGCCAGCAATGGCAGCGGCTGCAGAAGCATGTGGGGAGAGTGCTCAAGCACCACCCGGAGGCGGCAGAATCCCTTCATCAGATCCGGGTGAGCTTGCGCCGCATCGGCACCTGGGCGGAAGTGTTTCAGGGATCCCTGCGCCTGCCCAAGCCGCTCAGGCCCAAACGTTTGCGAAAGTTGATCAAGACGCTGGGCCCGCAGCGGGATCTGGACGTGTTGCTGGAAATCCTCCACGAACCCTGTTGGCAAGGGATCCCGGCAGACCAGCAGGCGGAGCTAGAGGAGCTGAAGGAAAAGCTGCAGCGGCGCCAAGCTCAAGCCGAGAAACACTCCCGCCGCATTCTGGCAGAGGAGGACTTCCGGAAGTTCCAGGCTGCTTGCGAAGAGTGGCTGGTTTCTCCTCGCTACCGGCCTGCGGCCCAGCTTCCTGTGCAGGAGAGCTTGCGCCATCTTTTGGCGCCGCTAGTAGCGGCGTGGTTCCTGCAGCCGGGTTGGCGGATCCCGGCCTTCCCCGAAACCGAAGCTCAGGCTGAACAACTGCATGACCTGCGCAAAGCCACCAAACGCCTGCGCTACCAGCTAGAGTTTTTTGCCCCCTTCTACGGAGAGACCCTCCAAAGCTGGGTGAAGGCCCTCAAGCGTCTGCAGGAACAGTTGGGCCGCTTTAACGACTTGCAAGTTCTCCAGGCCCAGCTACCTGCCGACTCAAGCTTGCAGAACTGGCTGCAGGAACAACAGAAGCTGGCTCTCCAAGATTGGCCCACGCAGCAACAGCGTTACTGTAACCCTGCCGAGCAGCAGCGGCTATATCAGTTGCTCTTCTTGGTTGGGGAGAACAGCAACGGGGAAGTCCAGGTGGTAGGCTAGAGCAGGGGTTTGAACCGCAGTTGGCTGGACAGGATCGCTCCAGATCCACGGCTAGGTGTAAGGGCGACGTCCAGCTCCACTAGGTGTGAAAATGCCCATGAAAAAGAGAATTGCCACGGCCGTTGCTTTGCTCTGCTGTCTACTGGCCCTACTTTTCTTTTGGCGCTTAGGAACTGCTGCCCGAAAACCAACCCTCCAACTCTACATCTGGTCGGAATACATTGACCCAGCCATTCTCACGGCCTTTGAGAAAGCCACTAACAGCCGCGTAGTGGTGAGTGTGTACGAGTCCAACGAGGACATGATTGCCAAGCTGCGGGGGGGCGGCGTCAGCCAGTACGACATTGTCGTGCCCACCGACTACGTTGTGCCCAACATGGTGGAGCTGGGCCTGCTGCAGCCTCTCAACAAAAACCTCATTCCCAATCTCCGCAACCTGGACGAGAAGTTTGTCGGCTTGCCCTTTGACCCAGAAAACACCTACACCGTTCCCTACCAGTGGGGCACCACCGGCATTGGCTACCGCAAAGACCGCCTGCCGGAAAACTTTGAGCGTTCCTGGGGGCTGATCTTTGATCCTAAGCAGCAGTACGGCCCCTTTGTGATGATCGACGAGATGCGCTCTATGCTTGCGGCTGCCGCCTTCTACCTGGGCTTTGACCCCAGTACTACCGTTCCCGCAGAGCTGCAGCAGATTCAGGAGCTGTTGATTCAAGCCAAACGCCGCAGCGCCGGTCTCATTGGCGGGGTGGGCGGCAAAAATCAACTGGTCTCCGGGACAGCCAATGTGGCGGTTGTCTACAGCGGTGATGCCCTGCAAGCTGCCGAAGAAAATCCCAACATTGGCTACTTTGTCCCCCGCGAGGGCGCCCACATTTGGCTTGACGTGATGGCTATCCCTGCCAAAGCTCCTAACCCGGAGCTGGCCAACCGCTTCATCAACTTCATTCTGGAGCCGGAAATTGGCGCTCAACTGAGCAACTACAACCGCTTTGCCACCCCCAACGCTGCTGCCCTACCCAGGATCAACCCCCGGGATCGCCAAAACCCAGCTATCTATCCCGATGAGGCGACCTTTGCCAGGCTAAAGTACCTCAAAGTGCTGTCGCAGGAGCAGCTACGTCTGGTTGACGCTGTCTGGACTGCTGTTAAAAGCAGCTAGGGATCCACTGCCTGCGGCTTGTTAGCTCTCGACACAAAACTTGACACTTTTTAATATCTGAGCCACATTGGGAATGTCACCTACTGACGGAGTTGCAGCCATGGAAAACCAAGAAGCTAAGTTTGGCTTTACGCCCTTTGCCGAAAAATGGAATGGCCGGCTGGCGATGCTGGGCTTTGTAATCGGCGTTTTGACCGAGCTGCTCACGGGCCAAGGGATCCTCTCTCAAATCGGCCTGATGTAATCCCAAGCCCTGGCCCAGACCCTTTCTGCTCGGCTGGCAGCCGAGCTTTTGCTTTGCTGAGGCTCTACCCCCTACAAATTCTGCAAGTACTGGCAAATGTCGGCTAGGATGCGCTCCAGCTCCTCCAGGCCCTGGGAAGCCCTGGCCCATTCTGGTGCAGCACTGTCCAGGGATCCCTGCTGGGCCAGTTGCACCCCCAGGTGCTCGAGCTCGCGGGCTGCTTGAGAAAAGGCATGGGCCCCCACGTTGGCGCTGGCTCCCTTGAGGCGGTGGGCAATTTTCCTCAAGTCTTCAGCATTACCCGCTGCAACGGCTTGGCGCAGCCGCGGCAACTGGTTCTGGCAATCCTGGACGAACACCTGCAGCAGCTCCCGCTGAAACTGGCTGTCGCCGCCCGTAACCCGCTCCAAGTAAGCCGAGTCGATGGGATAGGGCAGCGTGGGATCAGAGTTGCCGCTGGCACCCTTAGGAGAAGGCGGAGCGGGCGAAGCCACCTCGGAGGTAGGCCCATTGGCTGCTCCTAGTGCGGAGGAGGCGATCTTGCGGCTCCAGTAGTTGATCACTCTCTCCAAATCCTCCTTTAGCACCGGCTTACTGAGATAGTCGTCCATCCCTGCTTGCAGGCAGCGCTCCCTATCCTCCTGCATAGCGTTGGCCGTGATGGCAATCACCACTGTGCGGTGGCCAGATCCCCGCTCCCGCTGGCGCAGACGGCGGGTGGCCTCGTAGCCGTCCATCACCGGCATTTGGCAATCCATGAGAATAAGGTCATATCTGACCTGCTGTAGGAGATCCAATACCTCCTGACCATTGGCCACCACATCGGCCTTGTAGCCCAAACTCTCGAGCTGGCGCAAAGCCACCTTTTGGTTGACGGGGTTATCCTCTGCCAGCAAAATGCGCAGCGATTGACGGGGACGATCCTCCCTGGGGGTCGTCTGAGGGAGGACGGGCCTCATTCCCAAGAGCGAAGTGGATAAACCAGAAGATTTCCCCAGGGCCATGACCAACGCTTCCTGCAGGCGGCTTTGTTTTACCGGCTTAACCAAGTAGGCGGCAAAGCCGATTTCGGCAGCGCGGCGGGAGTGCTCCCCCAGTCCCAGTGAAGTCATCATCACCAGTTGCGTCTCGGCCAGTTGCGGATCTGCCTTGATCCAGCGGCCCAGAGTCTCCCCATCCACCTCCGGCATCTGCATATCCAAAACGGCCAGGGGGAAGGGTCTGCCTTCCCGAACGGCTTGGCGCAGCTTGTCCATAGCCTGATAGGCATTCTCAGCCTCTTCCACCACCATTCCCCAAGCCGTGGCCTGGCAGCGCAGGATCTTGCGATTGGTGGCGTTGTCGTCCACCACCAACAGCCGCTTGCCCTGCAAATCCACCGGGATGCGAACAGCAGGCTGGGAAAGCTGCTGGGCATAGGGCTGCCGCTCCAGAGTCAGCTCGACGCTGAAGGTGCTGCCGCGGCCCTCCTCGCTCTCCAGGAAGATCCGACCTCCCATCAGCTCTGTCAGTTGCTTGCAAATGGCCAGGCCCAGCCCTGTGCCCCCGTATTTGCGGGTGGTGGAAGCATCCACCTGGGTAAAGGGCTGAAATAGCTTGGTTTGAGCATCCTTGGGGATCCCGATCCCTGTATCCCTGACCGAGAGCCGCAGTTGGACGTGGGTGGCTGTTTTTTGCAGCAGCTCGGCCTGGATGACCACCTCCCCTTGGTGGGTGAACTTGATGGCGTTGCTGACCAAATTGTTGAGGATTTGGCGCAGCCGCGACGCATCCCCCCGCAGATAGTGGGGCACTTCCGGCGGCATGAGCACCGCCAGCTCCAGGCCCTTGGCGTGGGCAGTGGGGGCAAACAGATCCGCCACCTCTTCTAGACACGAGCGGAGATCGAAATCCAGGATCTCCAGCTCCATTTCCCCGGCCTCCAATTTGGAGAAGTCCAGGATGTCGTTGATGAGAGTCAGCAGCGCGTCGCCACTGACGCGGATAGTCTCCACAAAATCCCGCTGCTCTGGGGTAAGGGGCGTCTCCAGCAACAGGCCCGTCATCCCCAACACCGCGTTCATGGGGGTGCGGATCTCGTGGCTCATGGTGGCTAAGAAGCTGCTTTTGGCCTGTGCAGCCTGCTCAGCTGCTTTGCGGGCCTGCTCCAGCTCCAGGCTGCGCTTTCTCTCCCGTTCCAAAAGGGCTGCCTGGGTGAGGGCAATGCCAATTTGGTTGGCCAACTGCGACAGCAGCTCCATCTCAAACGGCTGCCACTGACGCGGGCCAGAGCACTGGTGGGCCAGCAACAACCCCCACAACTGCTGCTCCAAAAACAGCGGCACCACCAAGTTGGCCCTGACCTGCATTTTTTGCAGCAGCTCTAGGTAACAAGGCTCCAGTCCTTCACTTTCCACATCGCTAACAACGCGAACGCGGCCCTGGCTGTAGAGCTGGGCGTACTTTTCCTGAAAACAGGGATCCTCGATCACCTCTCCCAGCAAGGAGGGGATCCCCGGCTGAGTTTTCTCTTTGGAGATGATCCCAGAACCATCCGGCTGGAAGCGGTAGACCAAGACTCGGTCGGCTTTGAGCAGGGCTTGGATTTCTGTTACCGTCGTCTCTAGGATCTCGGCGATATCCAAAGATTCGCGGATCTTCAAGCTGAGATTGGCTAGCAACTGAGCCCGGCGGTTTTGCCGCTCCAATTCCTCTGCCGCTTTCTTCTGCTCAGTAATGTTGCGGAAGATGCCTCGCGTAGCCACCATCACTCCATCTTCAAAGCGGCAGTTGACATTGCCCTCCAACCAAACAGTTTCACCAGTGGCCGTGAGGAAAGCTGTCTCTACCCTCTCCAGTTTCTCCCCCGATAGAAGCTTCTGGAAAAGAGCCTGGCAGTGCTCCCGGCAGTCGGGATGGAGAATGTCGAAGAGGGTCATTTGATAAACTTGAGCTTCGTCATAGCCCAAGGTCTCTTTCCAAGCGCGGTTGACATATAAAAAGTGCCCTTCAGCATCCACGCTCTGGATGAGGTCGCTGGCATTTTCAAAGAGATCCCGGTAGCGCTCTTCGCTTTCTTTCAAGGCCAGCTCCGCCAGCTTGCGGTCGGTGATGTCGATGCCGGTGCTCATGAGAAACTCTGCCTCACCGTTGGCACCGATTAAGGCGGTATTGGTCCAGTCAATCAGCCGCAGTGCCCCTTGCTTGGTGCGCCAAAAATTCTCATGGCGATTCAAAAAGAGGGAATAGTTGCCCTTGAGCTGTTCAAAAGCTTGCTTTACACTGGGCACGTCCTCCGGTGGGATCAAACCTAAGTCCCATAGCAGCCGGCCCTTGACCTCTGCCAGCGAGTAGCCAGAAAGCTGCTCGGCAGCGCGGTTGAAGCGCAAAATGTGTCCCTCAGGATCCAGAACCACCACCAGCGCCCCTGCCGTATCGATAACCGCGTTGGTAAAATCTCGCTCTTGCTTGAGGGATCGCTCTGCCTTTTCCCGCTCAGCACTTTCTCGGCGAATGAGGGAGTAAACAGCAGCCAAGATGCAGTAGGTAAACGTTAGACCCGCTAGCAGGATGGCATTGGTGCGGCTCCAGGCTAGCTGAAACTGATCGCTACTTTGCTGCAGCCAGCGGTGATCTTCCTCTTCTAGCGACGCTACCACGTCGACAATCCGCTGCCTCAATTTTTCCTCTTCCTGACTTTGCAGCGCTTCTTGAACCGCAGATAGCTCCCCTTGCTTCCTCAGCTCAATCAAATCATGGTTGAGTTTCAGCCACGGCGCCAGCAGCAGCTCTAGCCGGCTCAGGTGCTCTTGCTGCACGGGATCCAAGGCCGCAAATTCCTGTAGCCGATTCAGAAGAGCAAACAGCGAATCGGTGCTTGTCTGATAGCTCCGTAAGAAGCTCGCATTGCCTGTAAGGAGATAGCTGCGCTTGTGGACTTCTGCGGCCTGCACTTCTCTTAGCAGCTTCTCTAGAACCTCGTGCTCTTCTAGAAGCTGGGTTACCTCCCTGTTGATCTGGGGCAGACGGGAAGCAGCGCGGTGGGCGGAGTAGGCGATCCCTGCCAAGATCAGGGCAGCCAGGCCAAAACCAGCGGTAACTTTGAGGAGAAAGCGGTTTTTGCGGGCAGGTTTAGTATCCCCCGACTTAGGCAGCAGACGCGTCTGAGCCAGTTCCCTCAAAGTACGGCGCAGCTCCAACTGAGCTACTACCTGATGGGCCAGAGCCTTGAGCTGCTCCAATTGCTCCGGCCTAAGCTGCCGAGGCTGATAATCGATAACGCAAAGCGTGCCTAAGGCTTGCCCTTCTGGAGTTACCAGAGGGATGCCAGCATAGAAGCGGATGTGGGGCTCTTGCGTAACAAACGGGTTATCGGCAAAGCGGGGATCCTGAGTGGCATCGGGCACCACCAGCGGCTCTTTAGGCGACAAGATGGCGTGGGCGCAGAAGGCCACATCCCGTGGGGTCTCCTGCACATCGACGCCGAATTTGGCTTTAAACCACTGGCGGTGTTCGTCGATAAGGCTGACCAGAGCAATGGGCGTGCCGCAGATGTGGGCAGCCAGCCGCACGAGTTCGTCAAAGCTGTTCTCAGGAGCGGTGTCCAAAATCTGATACTGCCGCAGGGCAGCCAGCCGCTGCTCTTCGTTGGGAGGGAGGGGGGCCTTAGGCATAGGTCAAACTAAGCGGAGAGGAAGGGTTCCGATCCACCGATCTCGGAGGTCGATAGTCTCAAGGTAAAAGAGGTAACCCCAGCATAACTTCCAAGCCTCTCCACCGGAAGCTACAGGGATCCGATCCCCAAACCAGCTTCCCGTTGGTTCGGTTCGCTACATTTTCACCACGCCTGCGTCAGCTACTCTAGCTCCTGCAAACGAGCCAAAATAAGGGTCTGAGCCGTGGCCCGTCCAGAGCCGCCGCGGGCAGAAGGGAAAAAGACTTACCGGATCCCAGTTTCAGTATTTATACTGATGTCAAAGATGAGAAAGCTTAATAAGCTTCCTCTAATGCATTTGGTTTCACTTACCCTATAAATAATCAAATCCTAACATTTTTAAGCAAGCTTCGAGTTGAAATTTCTCAACGGAAGACTTACTATAGAGCGACGAGCTTTGTAAAGGGGGAATACTCTCAGTCATGCAAAAACTCCAAGACAGTTTGGTAAAAGCTCTGAGCATCGATGGAGCACTGGGGTAGCACTGGGGGATTGGAAAACCGGGATGTGCCTGGGATACAAGGGTACCAACAGCCCTGCCTTTCCCGAAGCTAATCTAGAGCTGGCTGTTGCCGGAAACACAGAGGTGATCCGCGCCAAAATGCGAGTTGCTGAGTCTCTTAAGCTTACTGACAAAATCGAGGAGGTTCTTATCCTGCTGGAGACTCAGTACCACCTAATGCATCTAGTCCAGCACATCTCTGGTTTGTTTTTCTATCTGGTTCTGGATCGAGAGAAAGGCAACTTGGCCCTTGCCCGCATCAAGCTTGGCCAAATCGAAAAGGAGCTGGCCCTCTAGAAGTGGAGGTGAAGCCGGACAACCTGGCAGTATCCCCTGAAACCCATTTTGGGGGAGTGCGGAACCGGGGACTTGAACCCCGATGGCATTGCTGCCACTAGAACCTGAATCTAGCGCGTCTACCATTCCGCCAGTTCCGCGGTGATCTATAAGGATGCCCAAGGAAAGGGATCCTTGTCAAGGTCTGAGGCGGGCTTTGGAAGGGGATCCTGCCCTTATGCTAAGCTCGGCTGCGCACGCACTGGATCCAGAGCGCTAACTTTGGCAGCTTTTACCTTTGTTTGCGAGGGCACTTGTCCCAATACCCAGGCGCGGGCAGGATACTTCATTACCCCCCACGGGGAGATCCCCACCCCCTGCTTCATGCCGGTGGGGACTTTGGCCAATGTGAAAACCCTCACCCCTGCCCAACTCAAGGAAACCGGCGCCCACATTATCCTCAGCAACACCTATCACCTCCACCTCCAGCCTGGCGAAAGCATCATCCAAGAGGCCGGGGGGCTGCACCGCTTCATGGCTTGGCCGGGCCCCATCCTCACGGATTCGGGCGGCTTTCAGGTCTTCAGCCTCAGCGCCATCCGCCAAATCGACGAGGAAGGGGTAACGTTTCGCTCGCCCCGCGATGGCCGTCTCATCCGTTTCACCCCGGAGCTGTCTATCCAGATCCAAAATGCCCTGGGGGCAGACATCATCATGGCCTTTGACGAGTGCCCGCCCTATCCTGCTAGCCCTGAGGCGGTGGCGGCAGCGGTGCGGCGGACTACTCAATGGCTGAAGCGCTGCGTGGAAGCCCATCGCCGCTCAGATCAGGCTTTGTTTGGCATTGTGCAGGGGGGAGTTTACCCTGAGCTGCGCCGGCGGGCAGTGGAAGAGGTCTGTCGGTTGGATCTGCCGGGCTATGCCATTGGCGGGGTGAGTGTGGGGGAGCCGGTCGAGTTTATGCACGCCGTTGTGCGGCAAACAGCCCCTCTACTGCCGGCAGATCGCCCCCGTTATCTCATGGGGGTGGGCACCTATGCCGAGATGCGGGCCGCCGTGGCCGCCGGAGTGGATTTGTTTGACTGCGTGATCCCCACCCGCTATGCCCGCCATGGCACGGTGATCAGCCGGGGCAAACGCTGGAACATCAAAAATGCCGAGCACCGCCGCAGCCTGGATCCCATCGATCCCGACTGTCCCTGCTACACCTGCCGCCACTTCAGCCGAGCCTACTTGTGTCACCTCATCCGCGCGCAAGAGATCCTGGGCTACACTCTGCTCTCCATCCACAACATCACAGAGCTGATGCGCTACACCCAGAAGATGCGTCAGGCCATCTTGGAAGGCCAATTTCATGAGCACTGGGATCCCTGGAGCTAAGCCGGCCGGGAGATTTGTCTGGAAGCATCTGATCCATTTTGGTAGAATAAGTACATGGGATAGTACGTGCATTTAAGCTATCCCATGTAGCCGCAGGAAGGAGTCAGATCATGGCTATCCGAACCCTCAGCAGCGTGATTGAACAGCACATCGCCGGCCTTCCGGGCGTGGTTGCTGTTTTGATAGGGCGGGCCACTGATGGTACCACAGTAGCCAAAGTAACCTACGTCAGCGATTCCCAAGAGGAGCAGGCCCTAGAACTTTTGGGCACCTATGCCAGCGACCTAGTCCAGGCCAACAGTCGTCTATGCCAGCTTGTCAGCTCTGACCAAGAGGCGGACTACCTTTTGGCCGGCACTTCGGCGTTGCGGGTTGTCATCAAAGCGTTTCCCAAAAGCCCCTACTTTGTGTTATTCCTGACCCGTTCCATCACCGACCTGAAAGCGATTTCAGACCGGATTAAGGCCATCTTGATCGACGGAAAACCGCTGCTGCCCCCTGTGCAGGACAGCGCTATGTCTGTGGCTCAGGCTTTGATGGACTATGCCAAGCGCTACGCTCCGGATCCTAACTTTGTGGCTCTGCGCCTGTCTTTGAAAACGGGCCTAGACCGCAACCGTCTCGAAAAGGGCACCCTGACCCGACAGGAGCTGCGCATTCTTTACAAAGCGGTAGCAGATCTTTTGGGCCGAGAGCGTCTGCCTATTGCCATGCCGGCCTGAGTAGTTCAAAATAGCTAGCAAGCTTTGTCCAGGGGTAGTTGCTACACCTGGAAGGCTTTTTTAGGTTTACTTTAAGTTTATTTGCTCGCGCTTAAACCCTTTCATCTCGACTGCGACCGCAGGCTCGTCTCTTGAAGGCTGAGTTTGGGGGACGGGCAATCTCTTGCAATCTCAATCTCTATCTGGAGGCAAACTGGTGACCATACGTACCCTTATCAGTGTGGTTGAGCAGCACATTGCCGGTCTTCCGGGCTTGATCGCAGCTTTGGTGGGGCGAGTAACCGATGGCGTTGCAGTGGCTAGGGTTGCGTATACCAACGATGTGCAGGAGGAAATCTCTCTGGAACAGTTGGGCAACTACGCGGCTGACTTGATACAAGCCAACAATCGCCTCTGCCAGTCGGCAAGCGCTGACCAAGAGGGGGACTACCTTTTGGCAGGTACTTCGGCGTTGCGGGTTGTCATCAAAGCGTTTCCCAGAAGCCCCTACTTTGTCTTGTTTCTTACCCGCTCCACCACCGACCTTAAGGCGATTTCAGAGCGTATCAAAGCCATCCTAATTGATGGAAAACCATTGTTGCCCCCTGTTCAGACACCACTGCATCCACTGCTCAGGCTTTGATGAGCTACGCCAAGCGCTACGCCCCGGATCCTAACTTTGTGGCCCTGCGCCTCTCTTTGAAAACGGGTCTGGATCATAGCCGCCTCGAAAAGGGCGCCCTGAGCCGTCAGGAGCTGCGCATTCTCTACAAAGCAGTGGCAGATCTCTTGGGCCGAGAGCGCCTGCCTATTGCCATGCCGGTCTGAGTAGTCGAGAATAGCTGGCGAGGTTTGTCTGAGGGCAGTTGCTGCGCTTGTGGGATCCCCTATTGTTTATCTGAGTTCACTTGCCTATGCTTGAGCATCTACATCTCGACCGCGACCGTAAGCTCATCTCCCTGTTTGGAGAGCCGGTTATCTTCCACTGCCATCACTACAACCTATTCCTGCAGCAGACTATTGAAGATCCCGACTGGATCGATGGAGTAGGGATCCTGCGCACGGCAGCCCAGGAGATCTTTTACAGTCTTCTGTACGGAGCTTTCAAGGCTCTTGGCATTCAGGAGACCCAAGAGCGCCTGGCAGTAGCAGCTCAGATCTTCAGTTTTTTAGGATTTGGGCGGCTGGCGTTTGAGGTGACACCTTCAGGCGGGGAAGTGCAGCTTACCCATTCTCACTATGCAGAAGGTTGGCTGAGCAAGTACGGGGATCAGGTCAACCGCACACGTCCCATTGACCACTTGGCGGTGGGCTATGTGGCGGCAGCTCTGGATGCCACGTTTGGCGAGCTGGGAAGCTACGGGGCAGAAGAAACGGAGTGTATGGCCGTTACGCGCAAGGATCACTGCGTGATCCAGGCCACTCGGCTGCCGCGGCCCCAGTTGTTGACTCCCAGTCCAGGGATGGGCAAGTTGATCGAGCAGCCGCTCCAGTTCCCCCGGCCCACAACAGCAGTGGACTACGATGCGGTCAACGAAGCTCTGTGGGGCTTGCCTTTGGCCGGAGATGAGCGGGGGCAAATTCGCGCGTTTAACGTGTTGCTAACGCGCATGCCTGCCAACTACTGCAACCGCATTCAATATCGCTTTTTACAGGAGCTGAAGGCGGTGCGGGCTGAGCTGATGGGGGTGGGGGAAGCTCTCATCCGCGAGTCGGGGCATGTTTGTGTCTTCTACACCTTCGGCAACATCATGGAATCGGTGGAGTGGGAAACCCTGGTGGGGCCGATGCTGGAGAAGGACACGGACTGGATCCACGGCGGCTATGCGGTGGCCAGCAGCCTGGGGTGGGGTCGCTGGCAGGCTTTGGAGGTGGTGAGTGGCCAGTCTTGCCGGGTGGCCATTGATGGCAACTACGAAGCCAACTACTTTTTGGCTTCCTACCCACGGGCAGAAGATCCCGCCTGCTATTTTGCTCAAGGGGCGGTGCCGGCGATGATGAATTTGGTCTACAACGGCAACATTCAGCAGAAGCCGGTTTTGGATCAAGTCTTCTACAACCGCCTCTTCCAGCGGGGTGGGCTCTTCCACGGCCAGGAGACCAAGGCCAGAGAGAAAGGGGATCCCTGGTGTGAGTTCTACGCTGAGCGGATTTAGGGATCCATGCAGGTGCGCATCCTCAGGCGGCGGGAGTGTGGAACGGGCTGGGCCACAGACCTGCTGCTGCCGCGCTGCCTGAGCTGGCCGGAGGTGGAAGAGCTGGCCCGGGAGATAGGGGCCACCTGCCGCTGCTTTCAAAAGCAACTGGTGTGGTTGGATCTGCCGGCAGGACGGATTACGGCTTCTTTGCGGGTGCCTCGCCTAACTTTGCGGCTCTACGACGCCGCTGTTGAGGCCCAGATCCTAAACCACTTGCAGCAGTTGGTGAAGTCGGTTGATCCTAAGATCCAGGGGCCATAGCAAGCCCTCTACAGTACTCTCTCGATACAGCTTGTTAAAGAATTAAGGGGTATAGAACGTAATCCCGGCGCCTAGACAGGTACAGCCTTTTAATTTAAAATAGGGTACAGGTATTCAAGAGGAAGGAGAGAAAGGAATGCCGACTCATTCTTTGGATTTGCGGCAAAGAGTT
>NZ_JBSSDI010000024.1:0-45466 GCF_054060575.1 Thermostichus sp. MS-CIW-15
ATCAGCGGCGAACCTACTTGAGGGGTGACCCTCCGGTAACCTAGCTCGGTGCCAGGCTCATCTCTCCACACCAACCCCCCAATACAAGGGGGGTTAATTTTCATCTGGGGGTAAAACTTACGGGAAGTTTCTCCCTTGAGCTCGCCGTAAGAGTTCTGTGCGTTCCAGATGGTTGAAGATGTGCGTGATCAGCTCTGGACCGACGATGGGTTTACCAACGAAGTCATCCTCTCCCGCTTGAAAGACTTGTTCGAGTGTGTGAGGGTCTGGGTGGGCGATTAGGAAGAGTATCGGGATCTTGCTCCAATCTCGGTCGTTTAATTCCGACATTATTTGATTAAGCTGCTCCCAAAAGTCTTTTGGGATCGAGAGGGAGTACAGGTCAAGTCTCCAGGGATCCACTGGTTCTCTCAGCGCAAGGACGAATGACTTGTTGTCATCCACAACTAAAATCCTTTTTCTCTCGAGGTTTGAGGCTTCATTTTTGGCATAATCTAGTTGCTCGTTGAGAATCTTAAAGATAGCATCTGGGTCAATAGGCTTTTGCAAGAGCATGCGCTTGAGATCAGCATCTTTCGTTAGCAAAATGAGGAGAGGCAGATTTCGATTCCACCGAGATGGTGCTGGTTCGATCAATGTCCGGCCCAAGTATCTGGGCTTGGGCCGTCGACGGGGGCAAGAACCGAACCTTGGCTTAGCCAGTTTTTAAGGCAATAGGTAGCCCGGCAGTCGTCCTCGTTGTAGATGAGCGACTGCTCCAAATAGCGGCGATCTCGTGTTTCCAGCCACTGGCTGTACCAGTAGATGGAGTGGGCTCCACTGCCCTCGGGTAGTCGCCACTTAAACCCCAGCCAGCGAGCGATGTTTTTCAGGGAGTAGCTCTCGATGGGTAGCACTACCGAGCGCTGAACCCAGCTGTGCAAATCTACAAAGCGCTTCAGCAGTTGCCGCACCTCTCGGGGATCCGTTTGGTGCTGCTCCCCCAGTCGCCGACAAGTCTGTACTTCAAAGCTGTGAAAATGATAGATGGGGGCCTCAGGGTAGCGTTGAACTAGCTGTAGGAATTGTTGCCAGGCTTGCCTTTCCTCTCGCGGCTCAGCAGCTAGGCAACTGTAGTAGTTGACAACCTTGTTCTCCTCTGCTTGTTCTACCACGAGCAAGCCCAGTAGGTAAGCGACGTTGTGGCGGGGATCCGCCTCGATATCGAAGTACAGCTCCACGGGCGCTGTCGGCAGAGCCTGAGGCGGGGATTGCAGCCAGAGGGGCTTGCGGCTGAGGGTGGCACGGGCTTGAAGCTGCAGTTGCAGGGCCACGCCGGCTCCCAGCTTGGGGATAGCCTGGAGCATCTCCAGGCGAGCGTTAGCTAAAGCCTCAATCGAATGGATCCCTGCCTCCTGCAAAAGGGGATAGCGGGATCCGGTTACGCCCGGCAGCAGGCTGAGGGGCTGGGCGACGGCATTCAACTGCCGACAGTGCTCCCGCCAGTGACAAAGATGACAGCGGCTGCGGGCCATAAACACCTGCGGCGGCTCCGCCTGCTCAAGGGAGTGCAGATAATCTTGCAGCAAGCGACGCACCTGGGTGCGGCGTCGGCTGAGGTGAACAAGGTGCCACTTCCCGTCTTTTAAGATCAAGAAGCCGCATTTGGGTACCTGACCCTGCAGGGATCCAAGCAACTCGGCCTGCAAAGCCAACAACAATTCGTACTCCGGCTTGGGGCGCTTGCCGAGGCGAATGTGCACCGGCAGGTAAACGGGCCGGCCTTGGCTGCGAAGGGCGGGATCCCGAATCAGGAGGTCCAGCGAGCTGCTTACCCAAACGGAACGAAACTCTGGAACAGCCCCAGGCGGCAGTGCAGGTGTCTTGTTAGTGGAGCCGTCTTCAGGGAGCTCAACCTCTGTCTCAGGGGAAGGAGCGAGGGCAACTTCAGAGCTGGCAAGCTCCGCCTCAGCTTCCCAAAACAGCTCTGCTACAATCTGTCCGCCGTAGATCCGCTCCGCCCCTGCTGCCATAGCTGCCAGAAGGGCTTCATTGCCCGGCGCAACTTCTTCTCCCGGGAATTGCTCCAGCACAGCAGCTTGCAGAGTTCGGCGATCCCGACGCCATTGCTCCAGCAGGTTTTCCGGCGGCAGCTTGGCTTCTTGAGGCCCAAACCGATCTAAGTAGGGCAGGCGACGACAGCGAAAAAAGGCCAGCAAATCTTCTGCGTCAACAGAACCCTGCTGGGCTGCTGCAACCTGGAACTCCAAGGGCGGACGACCTCAGCTCTACTGCCATTGTGACATGCCTCAAGCCTTTGACTTCTGAACTGGCAAGAGGTGCGCGATGAGGCGCTCAACCGTTTCGGCTTGGCACCGGGCTGTTTCCGCTTGCTGCTGGCAAACCGCCTTGAACTCCCCCAGCCAAGCGCTGTGCTCCTGTGTCATCTGTGCCTGCTGCTGAACGATGTCTTTTAACTGGGACAAGTCGTTTTTGATAGAGCTGACGGCTTCAACTAGGGTCAACACAGCGCCGACTAGGCGATCCAGGCGGAAGTCAATCTGATCAAATCGGTCTCTACCTTGCATAGTTCCTCTCCACTCTGGTGCTTCGGGTAGAGCTTTGGCCTAGCCCCGCTCCTCAGCTGGATGTCAATTACTTTACAAGGGCGAGGTGAAAGCTCCGAGTGAGGAGGATCACAGCCGCCCAGGAGAGAAGGCCAACCCAACTGGCGTATGCTAGGGAAGAAAGGTTTCTTTACACTGCAGATGGAGCTGATTGCAACCCCTCTTTCGATGGCCCCGACTCTGCCCCAGACCCAGCCGGCGGCAGTGGAAACGCAGGGGGTGTGGAAGCGCTTTGGGCAGCAGGTGGCTGTTCAGGACTTGAGCCTGCGGATCTTTCAGGGGGAGGTATTTGCCCTGCTGGGGCCCAACGGCGCCGGCAAATCCACCACCATCCGCATGCTCACTAGCCTCACGCGACCCAGCCAGGGATCCATCCAAGTGGGGGGCTACGACGTGGTGCGGGATCCCTTGGCGGTGCGGCGGCAGATCGGCGTGGTGTTGCAGCCCATCACCCTGGAAGCAGAGCTGACGGTTTGGGAAAACCTGGAGTTCCATGGGCGCATGCACCACATCCCCAACCCGGAGCGGCAGCAGCGCATCGACGAGTGGCTGGAGTACGTGAAGCTGGCCGACCGGCGGCACGACAAAGTGAAGACCCTCTCCGGCGGCATGAAGCGGCGCCTCCAGGTGGCCAGGGCGCTGTTGCACCGGCCTCAAATTTTGTTTTTGGACGAGCCAACCGTTGGGTTGGATCCCCAGGCGCGGCGGCTGCTGTGGGAGATCCTGCGGGATCTGAACCGGCAGGGGATGACCTTGCTGATTACCACCCACTACATGGAAGAGGCCGAGGAGCTGTGTGACCGCATCGGCATCATGGACGGCGGGAAGCTAATCGAGCTGGGCAGCACCGACCAGTTGCGGGCCAAGTACGGAGAAGCCCTGCTGGTGCGCTCCCGCCCTGGCCAGGAGGTGAGCTACACCTTTTTCCCCAGCTTGGCGGAGGCCCAGCGGCAGTTGGAAGCGGAACCCGACAAAACCGGCCTGATGGTGCGCCCTGCCAACTTAGAAGATATTTTTGTACGCTTGACGGGCCGTCGCCTGGATTAGCGCGCCCTCAGCCTCAACCTCTCTCCTTCGGAAAGAGGAAGGTTACGGTTTTTCCTCTCCCCATCCCTCCTTTGGAGTGGGGGGCTCGAACTTGTAGCCAACTCCGCGCACGGTGCGGATCAGCTCCGGTTGGCTGGTATCGGTTTCCAGCTTCTTGCGAATTTGGCCGATGTGGACATCGACCACCCGTTCATCTCCCTCGTGGTTAAAATCCCACACCTCTTGAATCAGCTCAGACCGTCGCCACACCCGTCCTGGGTGTCGAGCCATGGCATAGAGCAAATCAAACTCTAGAGCGGTCAGGTTAATCGGGCGACGGTCACGGATAACTTCTCGGGTGGTCGGGTCGATCACCAAGGAGGGAAAAGTCAAAACCGGCGCGCTGCCTGTTTCCGTTCTCGTCCGCCCTCGGCGCAGGATAGCCTGTACCCGCGCCTGTAACTCCGGCAGGCTGAAGGGTTTGGTCAGGTAGTCATCTGCGCCTAGCTGAAATCCTTGCAGCTTGTCGGCAGGATTCACTCGGCTGGTTAACATCAACACATACACGCCGGTCTCTTTTTGCATCTGCTGGCAAAGGTCGTAGCCGCTCACATCCGGCAAATTCAGATCCAAAATCACCAAGCCTGGCTGAAAAGCGCGCAACTGCTGGAGGCCCTCGGCCCCCGTCGTCGCTACCTCGACTGAGTACCCCTGCCGCTGCAAATACCGCTTGAGCAGCGCGCAAATGCTGGGATCGTCATCGATGATGAGGATGCGTAACATGGCAGCTTGACGCTCTCACAGTCAGCACGAGGCAGAGTTGTAGAAAAGCCCTGCCCGCAGGGCAAACGCATTTTGCGCCTGGGCAGGAGAGGGCAGCCCATCCAGACTACAACAGATAGCTTCAGGTTTTTACATTACCCATTGGATTGCACCAGGAGCTTGGCCTTTCTGGAACCCTCTTTCTCTGGGTAAATCAAGGGAGGCTAACCCAAGAATCTCAGGCATTATTCATTCTACTGGGTTGTCCGGAGGAAAGGGAAAGGGTAAGGTAAAAGGGATTCGCGCAGCAGCTTCTTGCCCGCAGAGAGAAGCCCATTCAAAAACCTCGCCACTTCTGTACTTGCAGGCCAAACCTTAAAGTTGCACGCCGGTTTATCCCAGAAGCCTATGTACAATCCCAACGAAGTCTTTCGCAAAGATATCCAGTTGGCCCTCTTCACCTGGGGGATCCTGGAGCTGGCCTGTTTTGTCATCATGCCGTTTACCCGGGCCTACGAGTATGCGCAGGTAGCGGATTGGCTGTGGCCTTCGCTGGTTTTGGGACCGGTGGGGGCGGTGGTGGTGGCCTTTTGCTCAAAGCTCACAGTAGCTGCTAATTACATCCCCGACCCGAAAAAGAAAAGGGCCCAGCGACAAATTGCCCAGGTCATCAGTTTCTTCGGCTTCCTGGGCTTGGCCTTGCCCTTGCTCCTGGCCGGGTGGACATTTGGCCACGAGGTTCTCACCACCGACTGGGAGAATATGTTCACTAAGTAGAAACTAAACTTGCTACTGATTTGCTCCAGACAGCGTTGCCCCTGGGTAGGTGGCTTCCCAAGGCAGTACACAGAGGCGAAACTAGAAGTACCAGAGATGCTCTGGTACTTGCAAGCGTTGGCAAAGCCCTTTGCTTTCGTCTCCGGCTTTTGGGAGCTAAGTTTTGGATGGCTAACTACCCAATGCGAGGCCGTTCTTCTCCTGCTGCCAGCGGTTTTCCCTTCGGCACCTTAATGGCACTGAGCCTCTCGGTTGGGGTCTTGGCTGCTCTGGGTTGGCAGGCGTGGCGGTTCATTGCCCCCCTGCTGGCTCCTCCTGCGGCGCCTCAGTTTCCTCGCGCGGTGCGTGTGGATCCCTTACCCAGCCCGACAAGTTTGCCTTCCTCCCCCTCTGTTCGCGTCAGTGGGACGGAGTCCTTGCCGGCGGCGGGCACCATCGACCCTGAGGCCTTTCCCCCCGGCAGCCGCGGGCGGGTAATCGAGCCCATAGGTCTAGCCATTCGCAGCCAGCCTTCTGCTGACGGAGCCTACCAAGGGGGAATTGTGGCGGGGGAAACGGTGACGGTGCTGGAGTACAGCGCTGATGGCCGCTGGCAGCGGGTGCGGCGGGAGCTAAACGGCCAGGAAGGCTGGGTGCGGGCCGGCAATTTGGGCCCCGTGGAGGGTGGGGCAGCGGTTGCTTCAGCCACAACTGCTGCAACGCCTGCGGTCGAATCCACACCAGAGTCCACTCCTTTGCCGACTCGGCCCCCCGCAGCAACAAGCATTGCCCCAGGTGCGCAGGGGCGGGTGATCGAGCCGATTGGCCTGGCGCTACGGGCCACTCCCGACCGGGAAGGGGCTTACATTGGTGGCCTGCCCATGAATGAGGTGGTGACGGTGTTGGAGTACAGCGCCGATGGCCGCTGGCAGCGCATCCGGCGCCAGAACGGGCAGGAAGGTTGGGTGCGGGCCGGCAACCTGGCGCAAGAGTAGCAAGATGCCCCGGTGGGGGATTGTAGGTTGGCGAGAGCTTGTGGTTGGCTGGGACAGTACCGCCAGCCGCTGTCGGGAGGGGCAGGCGCGCTAGCGGGAGGGAGTTCTTACACTGGTGGCAGCACCTGATGTCTTGGTTTCAGTGGTCATTGCTGCGACCCCTGGCCAAAGGGATGGTTCTGGTGGCCCTGGGTCTGGGAGCCGGCATGACGGCTTGTCGCCCGCCTGTCGAGCCGGGGCCAGCCAGGGATGGGCAGGCGATCTCTGCCTCGGCTACGGGCACGCTGGAGCTGTGGGCCAACGGCGAAGCGTTCCTGCGGGAGGGGCTGGTCTCCAAAGAGGGCTGGGCGTTGCAGTTTGAGCATGTGTACGTGACGCTGGCGGACATTACGGCCTACCAGACGGATCCCCCTTTTGATCCGCAAGGGGAAGGCGAGCTCCAGGCCAAGGCCTTGGTCAGCCTGACAGGGCCTCTTACGGTGGATTTGGTGCCGGAGCGAGCCCTGCTGGGATCCCTGGAAGCCCCCCCTGGGCACTACAACGCCCTGGCCTGGCGCCTAGTGCCGGCAGCGGAGGGGCCAGCAAAGGGCTACTCCCTCTGGATCGAGGGCAGAGCTCGACCGGCAGAAGGGGAGGGAGAGGCGATCCCCTTTGTGCTCAAGTTCAGCCCCGAGCTGGCTTTTGTCTGCGGCGAGTACGTGGGGGAGACGCGCAAGGGCTTTGTCCGGGCAGGCCAGGTGGCGGATCTGGAGGCGACTTTCCACTTCGACCACCTGTTTGGGAATGGCAGCCTGCCTCCCAAGGACGACCTCAACTCAGCGGCGCTGGGGTTTGCCTCCCTTGTGAAGTTGGACCCAGTCGACCCAGTCTCCCTCGAGCAAGGGCTAAAGGCGGGATCCCAGCCGCTGGAGGTGGACTGGGGCAGCCTGCAGGAGGGATCCCCTAGGGCCCAGGCTGTCTTGCAGAGCCTGCAGAGCTTGGGGCACGTGGGAGAGGGCCACTGCCGCGCCTCCTCTGGCGGCCTCGGCGGGACGGGATCCTTGCCTTAGGTTTTAGGCCTGGGTGGCTTTTGAGATCGAAGGGTGTCCTCTGTCTTTTGCTGACCGATGAACTCAGTCTGGCCAAAGCGCATCCCTTTTTCCCCTTCCTGGCAACTGAGCTGGTTGGCCTTGGGCCTGCTCCTATCTCCGCCGGCTTGGGGCCATGGGGTGGAGGCCTCTTGGCGGGCTGTTCCCACCTTTGAGATCCAGGCCCGCTACGATTCCGGCGAGCCGATGCGTTTTGCCCGAGTTACGGTGTTTGCGCCCACCAATCCCACTCTCCCCTGGCAGGAGGGAGAGACAGACGGAGAGGGCCGGTTTTGGCTGCAGCCGGATCCTGAGCTTAAGGGACTGTGGCAGGTGCGCATTCGCCAGGCCGGCCACGGCGGGGTGGTGAACGTGCCGGTGGGCGAGGAGGGTATGCAGGCAGAAGGGATCCCCAGCCCCTCCTCCCCTGGCTTTGGCCCCCTGCAGCGGGGGGTTATGGCTGCCTGTGTTATCTGGGGCTGTTTGGGCACGGCCCTGTTTTTTTCCCGGCCCCGCCCCTTCCAAGGCCCAGAACTCCCCGACTCCCCAGTGGATGCTGCCGCTTTGAGCCAAGACTAGCCATGCACATCAGCGAGGGCCTTTTGCCAGCACCGCTTTGGCTGGGGGGTTATGGCATCACTGCCCTGCTTACGGGTTGGAGCCTACACCTCCTCCAGCGGTTGGAAAAGGATCCCCGCCGCCAGCTCCCCAAGGCAGCGCTGCTCACGGCGGCCTTTTTTGTCGCCTCCTCCCTTCACCTGCCTTTTCCCCCGGCCAGCCTGCACCTGCTGCTCAATGGGCTGATGGGCGTGATGCTGGGGGCCTTGGCCTACCCGGCAATTGTGGTGGGCCTGTTTTTTCAGGCGGTGGCTTTTGGGCATGGGGGGTTGACCACCCTGGGGATCAACGCCGCCATTATGGGGATCCCGGCGCTTCTGGCAGGAGGGATCTTCCGGGCAAGCCGGCGCTGGTTGGGCACGGGCTGGGCCGCTTTTTGGGCGGGAGCGGTGGGGGTGGTGCTGGCGGCGCTGCTGTTTTACGGCGTGGTGCTGGCGGCGCTGTACAGCGAGGGGATCCCTTCCACGTCCGCAGAGCGCTTGGCCCTGGCCGGCTTGATGGCAGCTCATCTGCCGCTGGCAGGAGTGGAGGGGCTGTTTACCCGTTGGGTGGTGCTGTTCTTGCAGCGGGTACAGCCGCAGCTTTTGGGGGAGGATGAAAAGCTCTAAGGCTAATCTGCCCTGCCCGCCTCTCGCCTCCAGGAGTTTTTCCTCCCCTTGGCTCCACCGCTGGCGGCCTCTGCCCAAGGTGGTTGGCCTACTGGCATTGATGGCGGCTTTTGCCCAGGTGCAGCGCTTGGCCTTGCTACCCCTAGTTTGGGTGTTGGTGGCTCTTCTTTGGGCGCTCTCCGGCTTGCCCCTGCGCCGAGGGCTAAGACGGCTGGCCGCCCCAGGAGTTTTGTTGATAGCCTTCGTCCTCTTCTTGCCTTTTGCCGTTGGGGAGACCTTCCTCTGGCAGTGGGGCTCCTTGGCTTTGCGCTGGGAGGGGCTGGAGAGGGCGCTTTGCCTTGGCGGGCGCAGCCTGGCGCTGTTGGCCCTGGCAATGCTGCTGGGGGAGACCACCCC
The DNA here is from genome assembly GCF_054060575.1 of Thermostichus sp. MS-CIW-15. Classification (NCBI taxonomy): domain Bacteria; kingdom Bacillati; phylum Cyanobacteriota; class Cyanophyceae; order Thermostichales; family Thermostichaceae; genus Thermostichus; species Thermostichus sp. MS-CIW-15. Next base: position 8,835 of record NZ_JBSSDI010000024.1, read on the forward strand.
TCTGCCGGCCCTGTTGGCAGCCCTAGGGGCTTTGGGGATCCCCGACCTACTCCTGGAACTGGCTTGGCTAACCCAGCGCTATTTGCAGGAGGTGGCTACCCAGTGGCAGCGGATGCAGCGGGCAGCTCGGCTGAGGGGCTGGCGACCGCGGGGATCCCTGTGGCGTCCGGACCTGGCCTTGCGACAAGACCTTCCCTTCCTGGCTGCTGCAGTGGGCACTCTCCTGGTGCGCAGCTACGAGCGCTCCGAGCGGGTCTATCAGGCGCTGCGCCTGAGGGGCTATGGAAGAGCACCTCTGCTCCCAGAAGAGATGGCAAGGGATCCCTGGAGCTGGGCGGCCACTGGGCTGGCGGTGGCTGTGGCTCTCGGCTTGGTGTGGGTTCAATTTGGGGGTTATCCCGATTGAGCTGGTTGGCAGGGGAGTTAGACAAGATGGACAGTCCTCCTCCCCGCCTTTAGAAGCGAAACCCAACTAGAACTAGAATAGGAAGGCCTCAATTTTCCCAATTCATTTGTTGTCTATTGTTGCCATTCTCTCGGCCTCTCCTGTGGCTATGAACTGGTTGGAAACCGCTCTGCCTACGCCCTCTCGCAGCCCTGCCGCCTCCCCAAAGGAAGCGCCGGCTGTTGCCGTTGTGCATCTGGGCTGTGAGAAAAACCGCGTGGACACGGAACACATGATGGGCCTGCTGGCCCAGGCAGGCTACCGGGTGGAGGGGGATGAAGAGAGCGCCGACTACGTCATCGTCAACACCTGCAGCTTCATCGAAGCGGCGCGGCGGGAGTCGGTCAGCACCCTGATGGAGCTGGCGGTGCAGGGCAAGAAGATCATCATCGCTGGTTGCCTGGCGCAGCACTTCCAAGAGGAGCTGCTGCGGGAGATCCCCGAGGCGGTGGCCATCGTCGGCACCGGCGACTACCACCAGATTGTCCAGGTTATCCAGCGGGCAGAGCGGGGAGAGCGGGTTAACGCCGTTACCTCGAGCTTAGATTACATTGCCGACGAGACCGTCCCCCGCTATCGCACCACCCATGCCCCGGTGGCCTACCTGCGGGTGGCGGAAGGGTGTGATTACCGCTGCTCCTTCTGCATCATCCCCCACCTGCGGGGAAAGCAACGCTCCCGCCCCATCGAGTCCATTCTGCGGGAAGCAGAACAACTGGCTGCAGAAGGGGTGCAGGAGCTAATCCTCATTTCCCAGATCACCACCAACTACGGGCTCGACCTCTACGGGGAGCCGCGGCTGGCCGAGCTTATCCGCGCTCTGGGCCAGATCCCCATCCCCTGGATCCGCATGCTCTATGCCTACCCCACGGGCATTACGCCGGCGGTGGTGGAGGCCATTCAGGAGACGCCCAATTTCTTGCTCTATCTGGATCTGCCGCTGCAGCACAGCCACCCAGCGATCCTCAAGGCCATGAACCGCCCCTGGCAGGGCCAGGTTAACGACCGGCTCATCGAACGGCTGCGCCAGGCCCTGCCCAAGGCTGTCCTGCGCACCAGCTTTATTGTCGGCTTTCCCGGCGAGACGGAGGAGCACTTCCAGCATCTTTTGGAGTTTGTCCAGCGCCACCAATTTGACCATGTGGGGGTGTTCACCTTTTCCCCGGAAGAGGGCACGCCCGCCTACCATCTGCCCCAGCAGGTGCCGGAGCCCCTCAAGGAAGAGCGCCGCGCCCGCCTAATGCAACTGCAGCAAGGGATCGCCTTCCGCCGCAACCGCGAGCAGGTGGGGCAGGTGGTGCCTGTGCTTTTGGAGCAGGAAAACCCCCGCACCGGCGAGTGGATTGGCCGTTCCCCCCGCTTTGCCCCTGAGGTGGACGGGGTGGTGTATGTGCGCGGGCCGGGATCCCTGGGATCCCTGGTGCCGGTGCAGATTACGCGGGCCGAGCCCTACGATCTCTTTGGCCAGGTGGTGGAGGCGCCAGCAGGCTTTAGCTGGAGCGGACGGTAGAATAATTCGGTTGAACTTCGGAAAGGCGAGATGGCCAGTGCAGATGAGCTGAAACAGGCGGCAGCCCAAGCGGCGGCCCAAAAGGTGCAGTCGGGCATGGTGGTGGGGCTGGGCACGGGATCCACAGCCGCCTTTGCTGTGGGCGCCCTAGCCCAGCGAATGCAAAAGGAGGGGCTGCAGTTCATTGGGGTGCCCACTTCCGAGCGCACGGCAGAACAGGCCCGCTCTCTAGGGATCCCGCTGGCCACGCTGGAGGAGCAGCCGCGCCTAGATCTTGCCATCGATGGAGCCGACGAAATCGAAGTGGGATCCCTCAACCTCATCAAGGGGGCAGGGGGAGCTCTGCTGCGGGAGAAACTGGTGGAGGCCAGCGCTGCTGAGCTCATCATCATCGCCGATGCCTCCAAAAAGGTGGCCCACCTGGGCACCCGCTTCCCGGTGCCGGTGGAGGTGGTGCGCTTTGGCTGGAAGACGACCCTAGCGCGGGTGGAGGCCCTGGGCTGTCAGGCGGTGCTGCGGCGCACTGCCGAGGGGGATCCCTACCTCACCGACGAGCAGCACTACATCCTCGACTGCCAGTTTGGCCCTATTGCCGATCCAGCCAAGCTAGCTGAGCAACTCAAAGCAACGGTGGGGGTAGTGGAGCACGGCCTGTTTATCGGCATGGCCACCGAGGCCATTATCGCTGGCCCTGAAGGGATCGAGACGCTGCGGCGGCCATAGGGGCCAGTTCGGCTGCCAGCAGGATTGCCTGCTTGAGGCTCTCGGCGCGGGCCACCCCCTGTCCAGCTATGTCAAAGGCAGTGCCGTGGTCGGGGGAGGTGCGAATAAAGGGCAACCCCAGGGTTAGGTTGACGGCTCGGTCAAACGCCAGGAGCTTCACCGGGATCAGGCCTTGGTCGTGGTAGAGGGCCAGGTAGGCATCGGCCACGGCGGGAGACCCTTGACCATACCAGGCTTGGGCGGGAGCTAGCCACATCGTATCGGGGGGGAGCGGCCCCCAGATTCTGGCGTGGGGATAGGTACCTAGCAGCTCCGCCAGCCACTCCTGTTCTTCTGAACCCAGTTGCCCCCGTTCGCCGGCATGGGGGTTGAGGCCAGCCACGGCAATTACGGGATCGCCAATCCCAAAGAGCTCGCGTAGGGATCCCGCCAGCAAGTCCAACTTCCTACGCACCAGCTCTGGGGTGAGGGTGAGGGGCACCTGGCTCAAGGGGATGTGGGTGGTGGCCAGTAGAACCCGCATCTGCCAGCCGCTGTGGGGAGAACGGGCCACAAACAGCATGCCGTAGCACTCGCGCCCGCTGAGCTGGGCCAGTACCTCTGTTTGGCCGGGGAAGGGGTAGCCTGCTTGGTGCCAGAGGTATTTGGCAATGGGGGCGGTCACGATCCCCTGGAACTGGCCTTGCAGCGCCCCTTCAACAGCCGTTTTCAGGTAGACAAAGCTGGCCGCTCCGCTCTGGGCATCCCCCCGGCCCACACGAGAGAACTCTAGGTGGAAGCCGCTGCCGCACTCTAGGACGGGGATCCCTGCCGGGTCGGCCAGGTCGGTTGCCCCTCGCTGGCGCAGAAGGCAGTAGGTAGCTTCCAAAACCTGCCGCTCGCCCACCACCGTTATCTGGGCGCAGGCCTGCACCTGGGGATCCGCCAGCGCCTTGAGCACAATCTCTGGCCCAATCCCCGCCGGATCTCCCAATGTCAGGGCTAGCTTCGGCAGCAGCAAGCTCATTTTCTATTTCTAGTCCAATTTCTAGGGATCCCCCCGAAGGGGGAACCTATTAGAGAAGGATTTATCAAGGAAGAGCTGTTGGGCGTTTCCAATTTCTAGGGATCCCCCCGAAGGGGGAACTCCTTTAAAAACAACCCGGTCCTTTGGTTAAACGTGCCAGTTTCCAATTTCTAGGGATCCCCCCGAAGGGGGAACGACAAAACCATCAGTCGATGGAGGATAAGGTTGCAAAAGTTTCCAATTTCTAGGGATCCCCCCGAAGGGGGAACGCTTAGGCTGGGATGCTACCTCCTCAACTGCAGGTAGAGTTTCCAATTTCTAGGGATCCCCCCGAAGGGGGAACTTGAATAGAGTCTCTCCCACCCGGTTTCCCGGATAAGTTTCCAATTCCTAGGGATCCCCCCGAAGGGGGAACCTCCCTCCTTTTGCGCTGTCTTCAATGTTTGCGCACAAGTGTTTCCAATTTCTAGGGATCCCCCCGAAGGGGGAACATTGAGAATCCAGCGATACTAATAAGTAGATCCGGATCATGTTTCCAATTTCTAGGGATCCCCCCGAAGGGGGAACTCTACCCTTATTAAACCCAAGCGGGGCAAGGAATGCAAGGCCTATTTGCGAGGGGGTCGGTCGAAAACGGCAAAAAAGGGCCCCGAAGAGGGGGGGTGAGAGGCCTGAAAGCCTTGTGGCGCAAGGCATCGAGCGGGTCAACGAAAGAATCGGCCTTTGCGGGTTTTGGCGAGGCGCTCGCAGAGCTGCTGATACCGTTTTGGTGTGCTTTTGGCAACATAACCGGGGTTGGGATCCCTAGGGGCGAGGTGCCCTGCCCAGCGGGTTGTCTGCCAGCGGATCCCTGCCGGCAAAATGGTTTAATGGAAACTTAGCAACATTTTTGAGCAGCGGTTGCCCTCTATGGCCGAGACCTTCCTTTACAATGCCTTGCGTGCCGCCCTCGACGAAGAGATGGCCAGGGATCCCAATGTGTTTGTTCTGGGAGAGGATGTGGGCCACTACGGCGGCTCCTACAAAGTCACCAAAGACCTATATCGCAAATACGGGGAGATGCGCCTCCTGGATACCCCCATTTGCGAAAACAGCTTCACCGGCTTGGCCATCGGGGCAGCCATGACCGGCTTGCGGCCTGTGGTGGAAGGGATGAACATGGGCTTTTTGCTCCTGGCCTTTAACCAAATTGCCAACAATGCCGGCATGCTGCGCTACACGTCCGGCGGCAACTTCAAGATCCCGCTGGTGATCCGCGGGCCAGGCGGGGTGGGACGCCAATTGGGAGCCGAGCACTCGCAGCGGCTGGAGGCTTACTTTCAGGCAGTGCCGGGTCTGAAGATCGTCGCCTGTTCCACCCCTTACAACGCCAAGGGTCTGCTCAAGTCGGCCATCCGCGACGATAACCCCGTTCTCTTTTTCGAGCATGTGCTCCTCTACAACCTCAAAGAAGACCTGCCGGAGGAGGAGTACCTCTTGCCCCTGGACAAGGCGGAAGTTGTCCGCACGGGATCTGACGTTACCATCCTCACCTACTCGCGCATGCGCCACCACGTGCTTAAGGCCGTGGACACCCTGCTGGAGCAGGAGATCGATCCGGAAGTGATCGACTTGATCTCCCTCAAGCCCCCCGATATGGAGACGATTGCTGCTTCGGTGCGCAAAACCCACCGGGTGGTCATCGTGGAAGAAGACATGAAAACGGGCGGCATTGGGGCAGAGCTGACGGCCCGCATCATGGAAGAACTCTTCGACGAGCTGGACGCGCCCGTAGTGCGCCTGGCCTCCCAAGACATTCCCACCCCCTACAACGGCACGCTAGAAGCGGCCACCATTGTGCAGCCGGCAGATATTGTGGCAGCGGTGGAGCGGCTCCTCTACGGATGAGACTCTTGCCTGCTGGCAGGCAGTAGCCGGAGGGCGGGGAGTGCCTGCGCCCTTTTGCAAGATACCTATCCCAACCCCAAGGCGGTGTTGCTGGGGGAGAGCCGGTTCCAAATGCTGCCGGCCCGCTATCCCTAGGCGGCTCTGGAGGTGGGGAGGTGATCCTGAAAATCCTGCTGGTCGAACAGGTACACCGTGCGAATCGGGTAGGGAATGACCAATCCGGCCCGGTCACAGGCCTGCTTGAGGGCGATATCACCTGAGTGCGGACGCGGCGCACCTCCGCCTTGCGAGGCCGAGTCCAGTAGCGCACCACAAAATCGATGGAGCTGTCCCCAAAGCCGACGATGTCCAGCTCAAAGGGGGCTCCGCCAGCACTCCCTCCACGCCTTGCATCGCCTCCAGCAGCACCTCCAAGGCTTTGGGCAGGGGTGTGTTGTAGTCGAGGCCAATCTCCAGATCGGTGCGGCGAAAGGGGCGATCGGTTAAGACCGTGATCGGGCTGGTGGGGATCACCACCCGTTCTCCTTGGTAGGTGCGAATCTGGGTGGAGCGAATGCTGATTTCCTCAACTGTACCTTCAAAATCCCCGACGACAATCTGGTCATTGAGTTGAAAAGGCTCGTTCAAAAGCAGCAGCACGCCCGCCAGGAAGTTCTTGAAAATATCTTGAAAAGCAAAACCGATGGCCACCGACCCTAACCCCAACAGCCCGATCAGATCTCCCAGGCGCAGATCTGGGAAAGCCACCACGCTGGCTGCCAGGATCCCTGCCACCCAAGCACCCACTTGGCTGACTTGCACCAGCAGCATTTGTAGGGAAGGGCTGGGGATCCAGCGGTTGGCTGCGGATCCCGCCAGGCGCCGCACGGCCCGAACGCCATCTCTAGAAGACTGCGGTTGATGGTTTGCAGTAGTTCGTTCATATCTTCACCCTTGCTACGCTATCGATCACGATGAACGCCAGAGAACGCCATTCGACTTCGGCGGGAACACTCGATCAGGACTCAGGGAGGCTCTCTGTGGGTTCCGCCTCAGCTGGTATCCGCCACGGCTTAGGTTCTGCTGTGCTTGCTACCCTGAAAGAGCCACTCTGCCACAAGATAGGTTTCAGGGCCGCAGCATGGCCAACTACGACTGGATCGTCGTCGGCGGCGGGATCACGGGGGCAGCCTTGAGCTACGAGCTGGCCCGCCAGGGGGGATCCGTTCTCCTCGTTGAGAAGGAAGCGCTGCCGTCCAGTGCCACTCGCTACAGCTACGGTGGCCTGGCCCATTGGGCCGGGAAAACCCCCCTGCTCAAAGCCCTGGGGGAAGAAGGGATCCAGCGCTACCGCACCCTGTCAGAGGAGCTGGAGGCGGATCTTCAATTTCGCGAGCTGGATCTGCTCATGCCCGTTGCCCCTGGCTACAGGATGGAGGCAGTGGAAGCCGATCTGGCCGACTGTCGCATCCCACCGCAGCGAATTTCTGTAGAGGCGGCCTGTGAGCTAGAGCCGCTTTTAAACCCTGCCGCCCTCGAGGGTGTACTCTGGGCGCGGCATGGCCACATCCACCCCTGGTTGACGACGCTGGCTTTTCAGAAGGCTTTCCAACGCCTAGGGGGATCCCTGCTCTTGCAAACCGTAAGGGCCTTGCGGCGCCAGGGCCGGCGCATTACGGGCGTGGAGACGGATACCGACTTCTGCGGAGCGGCTCAGGTGGTGGTGTGCGCCGGCGGCTGGACACGGGCTTTGTTGCGCCAGGCCGGGATCTGGGCTCCTATCTACTTCACCCACGCCGAATCCCTGGAGCTGGATCCTGCGGAGGTGCGGTTGAGAGCCATCGTCATGGGCGCGCCCGTGCAGCGTTTGGAGCTGGAGCGGCAAGCTGGCCGCCCCGACCGGGATCCCCTCTGGGACCAGCCGGGACAGGAGCTCTGCCCGCCCATCCTGGATGTCGGGATCGTGCAGTTTCTCGACGGCAGCCTTCGCCTGGGGCAGATTAGTCGGGTGCTGACGGATCCCATGGCCGAGGTAGATGCCGCTGCCAGCGAAGCCCAGATCCGGGAACAGGCCGGTCGCTACCTGCCTCAGGTGGCCCGCCTGCCTGGGCGGTGGTATCACTGCTTGGTGGCCTTCAGCGCCGATCACCAGCCTTTGGTGGGATCCCTGCCCGGCTGGGAAGGGCTGCAGCTCTTCTCCGGCTTCAGCAGCCCTTTGGCCATCCTGCCGGCCCTGGCTCGCCGCTTTGCCCAGCAGGCCTATGGACAAGAGGATGAGTGGCTCCCCAGCCTCTCGCCAGCGCGCTTTGCTGGGCCCTCACCCCCTGCCCCGCTCCCTTAGGGAGAAGAGCCCCCCTAGTCTTCAGCCAGCGGTGCCTCCAGCAGGTCTTCCAGGTTGAGTTGCACCTGGCGCTGCAAGGCCTGAATAGCCTGATATTCCTGTTGAATGCTGGCCTGGTACTGGGCAGCCAGAGCGGTGTTGCCCTCGGAAAAGGCCTGATCCCAGAGCTGCGTCCAGTAGCGGTAGCGCTTCTGGCGAATTTCCAGCTCCATGTTGGCTAGAGCAGCCCGCACCACCAGGCGCGGACGCATCAGAGCTACGCGGGTAGTTTCGTCCTGCCAGAGCAGGTGGCTGAGGCGCTCGTTGAGGGCGTCGTCCTGGGCGCAGAGAGTGCGCAGGGCGGTCAAAAGACCCTCCTCCTCGTCTTCCAGCTCCGGCTGGGCCGAGACCAGCTCTAAGATCCGCTGCCACAGCTCCCGGTGAGGACGGAAACTGAATTGCAGCTCCCGCTCCATCAAGGTCTGGCGGATCTCGCGGCGGTACTCGGCAAAGTGCAAGTAGATCTGCAGAAGATGGGACTCGGACTGCAAGAGTTTGGATCCCCGGTCGGCAGCAGGTTGTTGGGGTTTTGACCAGCGGTACTGGCGCACGGCACGTCGCAGATCCTCTTCCAGATTGCGGCTAAGGCGAGCGTTGCCCCGGCTGAGCAATTCCGCCACTTTGTGGATATACAAGGAGCGCCATTGTCCACCTAGACCGGCCAGCAGTTGCACCAGCGCTTGATAGGCCTGTTGGAAATCGGCGGCCTGGCTGAGATCCCGACCGGCCAGCACCTGTTCAATCCGCCAGTCCAGCCATAGGGGAGCCTGAGCCAGCAAGGCCTCTAGTTGGGAAGCCGGGTGCTGCCGCAGGAATTCGTCGGCATCCTTCCCAGCAGGAAGGGTGAGGATGCGCAGCTCGATTTCCCCCCGCCGCGCCTGCTCCTCAACGGCTTGAATAGCCTGCAAGGCGGCATTCAACCCAGCGCGGTCGGCGTCGAAGTTGAGGATGACCCGCTTGGACGGCGTGTAGCGCAGCAGAGCCTTGACCTGGTGCGGCGTCAGGGCCGTGCCCATGGCGGCTACCGCATAGGCAATGCCGGCTTGGTGCAGGGCGATGACATCGAAATAGCCTTCCACCACCAAGACTTGGTCGGCTTTGGCAATGGCCTCGCGGGCAAAGTTGAGACCATAGACCACCTGGCCCTTGTTGAAAAGTTCCGTTTCCGGGGAGTTGAGGTACTTGGGCTGCTCCTCTCCCAGGGCTCTGCCGGCAAAGCCAATGACCCGCCCCTGCAAATCGAAAATGGGCAGCATGATGCGGTTGCGGAAGCGGTCGTAATGGCCGGATCCCTGCTGGCGCGGCACCAGCAAGCCGGCTTCTTCTAGAAGTTTGACCGGCTGGCGCTTTTGGTTGACCAGGTACTCGTAGAGCGAGTGCCAGCCGGGGGGAGCAAAGCCGATTTGAAATTTTTGCAAGGTCTCTTCGCTCAGGCGGCGGCTGTGCAGGTACTGGCGGGCGGCGGATCCTATCTGGGAGCGGAGAGCATGCCGATAGAAATCGGCAGCCAGGGCCAAAATCTCCAGCAGCTTTTCCCGGTGGGAGAGTTGGCGCTCGTAGTCCTGGGAGAGGGATCCCTTGGGCTCCGGCACATGGTAGCGGCGGGCCAGGTGGCGCACCGCCTCGGCAAAGGAAAGGCCCTCTATCTGGCTGACAAAGCGGATGACATCTCCCCCCGCCCCGCAGGCAAAGCACTTGTAGATCTGCTTGCTGGGGCTGACCTGAAAGCTGGGCTTGTGGTCGTTGTGGAAAGGGCAGAGGCCGACGAAATTCTTGCCCTGCTTGCGCAACACCACCTTTTCGGCCACCACCTCGACGATGTCGGCCTTCTGGCGCACCAACTGGATGAACTCCGGCGGCAGACTGCTCATGGCCCTGGGGATCCTGCACCCTATGGTACCTGCAGGGGAGTTGACAGGCTGTCTTTTGACCTAACCTGACCTAGTGGAGATAATGGTCTAGCTTCAAAAGCTGGATTTTTCCATGAGCGGTTTTTTGCAGATTGTTGAGAGGAAAATGCGGATCATCAAGTTTTTCTTGCTCCTTTTGCTGGTCGGCGCCGCCGTCTTCTGGGGCCCGCAGGTGGCTTCTGCGGAACCGGATTTGGCTTTGGGTGCCAAGGTCTTTCAGGCCAAGTGTGTGGGCTGTCACTTGAACGGTCGCAACACTCTGGTGGCGGCGAAAAACCTTTCCCTGGCTGCCCTGCACGAGTACCACGTGGATACCCCTGAGCTGATCCAAGCCCAGGTGCGCAACGGCAAAGGGGCCATGCCCGCTTTTGGCAAGCTCCTCAAACCAGAAGAAATCGAAGCCGTGGCCGCCTATGTTCTCGACCGGGCTGAGCACAACTGGAGCAAAGGCTGATGGCTCAGGAGAGGACTCAAGATCTGACCTTGGCTCCGAAAAATTCTGTCGCCCCGGTGCCGCAGGAGCAGGGCTGTGGAGCACAGGGATCCCGCCGCAAAATCTTGTCGGTTGGTGTGGGGGCGCATGGTTTGGTGGCCGTCGGCATCTCCGCCCACGGGGTGGTGGCCATAGGCGTGGTGACCCACGGCATTCTCTCCATTGGCCTGGTGGCGATGGGCGCCCTCTCTTTTGGGCTGGTGTCGATGGGCCTGGCCAGCGCCGGCCTGGTGTCCATGGGCCTCTCCAGTTGGGGTCAGCACAGCATGAGCGTAACCGAATCCCACGGATCCCATCACCATCCATAGGTTTTGCCAGCCAGACCCTGCCTGGTTCTCTTTCCACCTAGCGTTGTTAAGGAGCGTTTGCAATGTTCAGTTTGCAAAGTTACTTGGCCTTGGCCAAGGAATCTCTGCTTGCGCTGGGGATGAGCGTTTTGCCCCTTGCTTCTGCTTGGGCCCATGTAACCGTCCATCCCAAAGAGGCCCCGGCGGGCAGCGTTGCCAAGCTCACCTTCCGCGTGCCCCATGGCTGCGATGGATCCCCCACCATTCGCCTGCGGGTGCAGATCCCGGAAGGGGCGACCTCGGTGAAGCCGATGGTGCATCCCCTGTGGAAAATTGAGACGGTGAAAAAGCCGCTGGACAAACCTTACGAGTCCCACGGGAAGATGATCACCGAAACGGTGGCCGAGGTGATCTGGAGCGGCGGCTCGCTGCCGGATGAGTTTATGGATGAGTTCAGTATCCTTCTCAGGTTGCCGGATCGCCCCGGCGAGACCCTCCCCATCCCGGTTATCCAGGAATGTGAGCAAGGCATGTACCGCTGGATCCAGGTGGCGCAGCCGGGGGAGGATCCCCATAGCTTGCCGGAGCCAGCACCCCTGCTGAAGCTGACGGGCAAAGGAGAGACCCACGGCCACGGGCATGGACACAGCCACGGGCATGGCGCTCGCTAGCCGGGTTTGCCGTTGGGATGATGTCTATCCTCTTCTGGATTCGGGTGGGTCTCTTGTGCGCCCTGCTGTGGGTGGGCGGGATCCGACCCGTTTTTGCCCACGCCAGCTTGCTCTCCACCTTTCCCGAAGATGGGGCGATGCTGCAGGAAGCCCCGGCGCAGGTGCGGCTGGTCTTCAATGAACCCGTGCAGCTCACGCAGCTCCAGGTGCTGGACAGCAACGGCCAGGTGCTGCCCCTGGAAAACTTGGTTAGCAGCGGCAACGCGCCCCAGGGAGATTTGCCTGCGGAGATGCCGGAGGGGGTTTACATCGTCAGTTGGCGGGCCATCTCTGCCGACTCTCATCCGGTAGGGGGCTCGTTTGTCTTCCTGGTGGGGGCGGCGGATCCGGAGCTGTTGCGAGCGGCGAGGGCAGCCCAAGCGGGGGATCCCTTCTATTGGCCGCTGGTGGGGGTGCGCTGGGGGATCTACCTGGGCAGCCTGTTTGTTGTCGGCGTGCTGGGCTGGTGGCGGCTGGTGCGGGGGCGGTCGGGCACTGCCGATGAAATAGAGCTCTCTGCTGAGGCCTGGGCTTTTGCTGCCGCCTGGCTCACCCTCAGCCTGACGCTGGTGGCTTTGGGTTTGCATTTGGCCCAGCTCTACCCCCACTTTGCCGGGCCAGAGCTGCTGAGCGTGCTCATCTCTCCCTACGGATGGGGCACAGGGCTGCGGCTGGTGGGGCTGGGGATCCTGATCTGGGCCTGCGAGGGCGGGCCCCGCTGGGCCAACGGCCTGGGGTCGGTGGCGGTGATAGGGTCGTTTTTGCCCATCGGCCATGCCCTCACCAGCGAGTATCCAGCAGGGACGATGGCCCTCTTGGGGCTGCACCTGGCCGGCTCGGCTTTTTGGTTGGGGGGGCTGTGGGGGGTGGAGCGCCTGTTGAGCCGATTGCGCCAGCGGGACGGAGTCCTTGAATGGACTTCCCAATCGGCAGGTGTCATCCAACGATTTTCCGATGTGGCCACCTGGGCTGTGCCGGGGCTGGTGCTGGCGGGAGTGGGGATGGGCGGGATCCACCGCGGCTGGGACTGGGAGCACCCCTACGGGCAGTACCTCTGGGCGAAGCTGTTGCTGGTGCTGATGATCGTGGGTTTGGGCGCCCACAACAAGTTGCGGCTGCTGCCGGCGTTGCGAGAGGGGGTTTGGTCGGCGGGCCGATCCCTGCGCCAAATTGTCCGCCTGGAGTTGGTGGGGCTAGTTCTGGTGCTGGCCTTGACCAGCTTTCTGGTGGCCCAAGCCCCTCCTGGCCAAGGAGCGGGACCGGCTTGCCAAGAGACATTGAGCTGGCCGGAAGGCAGCCTCCGCCTGCAGATCCTGCCCTGCCGCCCTGGCAACAACCGCATCCAAGTGGAAGTTAAGGGGATCCCCGCCCAGGAGCTGAGCCTGGAGTTTGACCTCCCCGCACGTGGGATCCCGCCTCTGCGCCGCCAGGCGCTGCCAAGAGAACCTGGCCAGTTTGAGGTGGAAGATGTCCTCTTGCCCTTAGCGGGAGAATGGCAGCTCAAGGTAAGGCTGCTGGTGAGCGACTTCGAGGAGCGACGGGAGCAAGTTAGGCTCAGGGTAGAGGATCGCTAAGAGCTGCCTAGGGAGTGAGTCTCTTCTTCCCAAAGGCGACCCTCGTATCCTTGCAACTGGAGAGCAGTTTGGAAGTCCTGACAGGCTCCTTGCCAGTCACCAACGGCAGCGCGGGCTAGGGCACGGTTGCAGTGGGCTTTGATGTGGCTGGGATCCCGTTCGAGAACCTGCGTGTAGTCGCGGATAGCTGCCGCAAAATCTCCCTGTTGGGCGTAGGCCCAGCCGCGGTTGTTCAAGGCCCAGAGGCGCGTCTGCGGATCTGGCTCCAGTTGCAGGAGCTGGGTGTAATCGGCCAGGGCCCTCTCTATTTCCCCCGCCTGATCCCAAAGGAGAGCCCGCCAGAGGAGGGCGTGGCGCTCCTGCGGGTTCAAGGCCAGGACCTGGGTGTAGTCGGCAATGGCCTGCTGCAGCCGGTTGGCCTGGCGGTGGAGATCCCCCCGCTGCCGGTAGGCCAGCGCCGCATCCGCCAGCCCCCAGTCGCGGTTGCAGCCTATGGCCCGGTCGAGATCAGCCAACGCTGCCTCCTCGTCTCCCAAGACTAGGTGTACCGCTGCCCGCAGGGCAAATCCCTGGGAAGCCTGCGGCTGCTCTTGGATCAAGGCCGTGAAATCGGCCAGCGCTCCCTGCCAGTCTTCCAGCCGCTGCCGCGCCATGCCCCGGTACAAGTGGATACGAGCCATCAGATCCAGCCCATGGGGGCCCCCCGGCTGGCCTGCCCACTGCAGCGCCTGGGAGAAATCCTCACAGGCTGCTGCCCAATCTTCTTGCTCAAAGTAGATCTGGCCGCGGTCGAAGTAGAGCTGCGGGTTGCGGGGATCCCGCTCCAGGGCAGCCGTGTAGTCCTGCAGGGCCGCCAAGGGATCCCCCAAAAGCCGGTGAACCTGCCCGCGGCTGCTGCGGGCGCCGACATCGCTGGCATCTAAAGCAATGGCCTGATTCAAGTCTGCCAGAGCCGCTTCCAGGTGACCCAGCTCCAGATGGGCAATCCCACGCTTGAGGTAGGCCTTGGCCAGCCGGGGATCCAACTCCAGGGCGCGGTTGAAGTCGGCCAAAGCGCCTGCCGGATCCCCCAACCCCTGGCGGGCCAGCCCCCGGTAGAAATGGGCTAGCGCCAGGGCAGGATTAAGGCGGAGCGCCTGTTCGCAGTCAGCCAGCGCTGCCTCCAGGGCGTTGTTGCTCAGGTAGGCCACAGCCCGCTGCAGATAGAGCTCCGCTTGAGCTGCCGCCACGGCTCCCGAAGGCTCCTCCCCCTGCGTAGCCCTCAGCGCAATGGCCTGGGAAAAATCAGTAATGGCCCCTTGCAGATCCCCCAACGCCTGCCGGGCTAGACCGCGGCGGTAACAGGCCTTGGGGTGGCCGGGATCCAACTGCAGCGCCTGGGTATAGTCCTCAATGGCTCCCTGAAAGTCCAGCAACTGCGCCCGTGCTACGCCCCGGTTGAAATAAGCTTCCGTATCTTGGGGATCCCGTCGGAGGACCTCGGAAAAATCGGCTACAGCCCCTTGCGCATCTCCCAACTGGCCGCGCACTACGCCGCGGTTAAAGTAGGCCCGTACTTCCTCGGGGTTGAGCTCAAGGGCGCGGGAATAGTCCTCGATGGCTTGCTGCGGCTGATCGAGCTGCCGGTAGGCATTGCCGCGGCTGTAGTAGGCCAGGGCCCAGTGAGGGTCGAGACGGAGGGCGTGCGTGTAATCAGCAACTGCTTCCTCATAGTTCCCCAGCCGATAGCGAGCGATGCCGCGGTTGAAATAGGTGCGGGCATCTCCTCCCCCCAGTTGGATGGCGCGGGTGAAATCTTCCACCGCTCCTGCCCAGTCGCCAGTTTTGTAGCGGACGCTGCCCCGCTGGCTGTGGGCGCGGCCATTCTGGGGATCCAGTTGAATGGCCAGGGTGTAGTCGGCAATTGCTCCCTGCAGATCCCCTTGGCGAGCTTTTTCCTGGCCGCGGGTTACCAAGCGCATCGCCAAGAGTTGATCCACCGAAAGCTGGGAGAGAGCAGGCGCTACACCTTCGGGGGGGGTAGGCAGGAGAGGCCGCAGCGCCTCCATTACCTCAGCCGCCGATTGAAAGCGCTCCTGCCAGCGGGGACAGACCATGCGATCCAAAATCTCCGCCAGCTCCTTGCTAACCGGCACCAGATCCCGCCAAAGCAGCTGGCCGGTGCGGGGATCGTCCCGGATCTTGGTGGGGGGACGGCCAGTCAACGCTTGGATGGCCAGCACCCCCACCGAGTAGATATCGCTGCAGGGTTGGGGCTTGCCGCCAAGCTGTTCTGGGGCTATGTAGCCCACCGAGCCGATTACCGTCGCCACCTGGGTTTGACCGGGGGCGTGGCTAACCAATCTCCCCACCTCCTTCACCGCCCCAAAGTCAATCAACACCAACTTGCCGTCGAAGTCGCGGCGCATCAGGTTGGCCGGCTTGATGTCCCGGTGCAGGATCTGGTGGGCGTGGACATGGCGCAGGATCTCGAGAACTTCCCACAGGAGTTGCACGACCTCTGGCTCGCTGAGCGGCTTGCCGTCTACCAGCTCGTGGGTGAGGTCGTGCCCGGCAATGAACTCCTCGACTAAATAGAACTCCTGATCCTGCTCGAAGTGGGCCAAGAGGCGAGGTACCCGGTCGTAGTTGTTGAGCCGGTTGAGAACCTTGGCCTCCCGTTCCAACAGCTTGCGCGCCGTGGCCAGGGTGTAGGGATCCGTCGAGAGCGGGCGCAGGCGCTTGACCACGCAGGGAGTGTTGAAAGTGTCGCGATCCACCGCCTTGTAGGTAACCCCAAACCCTCCTTGCCCCAGAAGGCCGAGGATTTCGTAGCGTCCCCGCAGAATGGCTCCCGGCTTAACCTTGTCGTCCATGGCCGAGCTTGCCCTGCAGTGATCTTGGTCACGGCAAGCTAGCTCGATTCTGCCATAGGCTGGCCTCCTGCAGCGAGCTTGGTCTTAGTCCTGCACGTACTCTTCGCCAGAGAGCAGGGCCGCCTCTGCCTTCTGAAACTCCCGCCCCAGGTAGGCGGCGTGGCTGAGCTGAGAGACGACCTTTTCGCTTTCTTTTTCAAAAATCTGGACGCACAACTCTTTGGCCGTCCGGCCAACGTACACCCGCTGCGGGGAGCGATTGACCGGCCCCCGCGCGGGGATCACCGCTCCAGTCTCCGGGTCGGTGGCCAGCCCCCGCTCGTTGATCACAGTGCTGTAGTACTTAGCGCAAATGAGCTGCTGCTGCCGATCCACATAGATGACAAAGTAGCCTGCCGGGTCTAGCTCCAGGGATCGGCGGGAAAGCTGGTCATCGATGCGGCGCACCTGCTCCTGCAGAGACTCAGAGGAAAAAGACGGCATGGTAAAGTCAAAACGGGTGCCAAAAACGTAGCCAAGACTACCTCCATTATCCCCATTGTGGCCGAGGAATGGGATCCCTAGCGAGGGAATTGCGACAGAAAAAATCCCCTTATTTACCCGTGTTTTAAGGGATTGGCGGCGGCTTGAGGCCCTGGCAAGTTCAGTGGAAAGGCGGATGCTTGCAATTGGGAGCTGAAATTACGGTGGAAGCGGTGAGCTAGGAGTAGTCTCTACCAAGATGCAATCCGCCCAAGCTGAGAGGCCCGTGAGGGTTGGGATCCCTGAGATAGCACCTTTTGGAGAGCAGGAGCCGGCGGGCCATCTCCTCATCGTGGACGATCAGCCCCACAGTCGCCTGTTGCTGGGGGATCTGTTGGAGAGCATTGGTTATCGCGTCAGCGAGGCGGAAAACGGCCAGCAAGCCCTGCAGATGCTGCCAAGCTTGCAGCCGGATCTGGTCCTGTTGGATGTGATGATGCCGGGGTTGGACGGATTCGAGGTCTGTCGGCGCATCAAGGCTGATGAAGAGACACGCCTGATCCCGGTGGTGTTGATTGCAGCGGCCAGCGACCGCAAAAATCGCCTGCGCGGGATTGAGGCGGGGGCAGACGACTTCTTGAGCAAGCCCTTTGACGAGTCCGAGTTGCTGGCGCGGGTGCGCTCCCTCGTTCGCCAGAAGCATCTCAATGAAGACTTGGATCATGCCGCCCAGGTTTTATTTGCCATTGCCCGCAGTGTAGAAAGCCGGGATCCGACCACCGGGGATCACTGCGAGCGGCTGGCAGCCCTGGCCAAGAGCTTTGGCGAGTTTCTCCAGCTACCCCGTCCCCTGATCAAGGTGCTGACCTGGGGAGGTTACCTGCACGACATCGGCAAAGTGGGCATACCCGACGCCATCTTGGGCAAAACGGGCAAGCACACGCCGGAAGAGTGGGAGGTGATGAAATCCCACGTCCTAATTGGAGAGGAAATCTGCCGCCCCTTGCGCACCATGAGGGATGTGCTGCCCCTTATCCGCCACCACCACGAGCGCTGGGACGGCAGCGGCTATCCCGACGGCCTTAAGGGAGAAGCAATCCCCCTGGTGGCCCGCGTCTTTCAGATTGTCGACATCTACGACGCCCTTACCTCGGAGCGGCCCTACAAGCGAGCCTTCACTGTCCAGGAGGCCATGGACATCCTGCGGCAAGAAACGACCAAGGGCTGGCGGGATCCCTACTTGGTGGAGCGTTTCTTTGAGTTTCTCAGGTCGCGGCTGCCCCATTTGGAGTAGACTGGACTAGTTCCCGTGCTTCAGCGAGATGGCGTCTTTTGGCAGGGGCAGATCCGCTACGTCGCTGTGTCGGCTGTCGCCAACTGTTTCCCCGCTCCCAGTTGTGGCGGCTGGTTAGGCAATACGACACTCACCAGGTGCTTTTGGATCAGGGCATGGGGCGTTCTGCCTACCTCTGTTGCCGCCTCGAATGTCTGCGGGCGGCCCGGCGTAAGCACCAGATGAGCAGAGCCCTCAAGGCAGCAGTGCCCGACTCGCTGTGGCAACTGCTGGAGCAGCAACTGCTGCGCGATTCTGAGGCCCAGAGCCCCCCGGAAACATCAGCCCCGGGGGCAAGCGCTTTAGACAAAACCTAGGCAGCTCCAGAATTGGCCAAGTTAAGATATTGAAACACCTTTTCAGGTTCATCCAGTCGCGAACTACACGGCAGCCCCTCTCAACTGTCAGAATGAGGACTGGCTGCGGCCAACCTGTATGAGCCGCAGAAAGGTTATTCTAAAAAGCACTGTTGATGTTGGTTTCTTCCCCGGTTGTCCTAGCTTTATGTCCCCTGCGGATGTTTCCAAAGTAGCTTCGGACTTGGATTCCCTCCAGTCCGCGCTCTTGGAGGATCGCCGAGATGCTCTCGCTGTGCCGAAGGAAGTGGCCACACACCCAACAGGTTCAGTCCCATCTGGCGATTTGGATTGTATTAACTTGGGTTGTAAAACTGACAAGGAGCAAGGAGCAGAGGCTAGCAGACGAATGACCGATAAAGTCCGACTTTACGAGATTGCCCGCGAAATGGGATGTGACAATCGCGAGGTGCTGGAGGTTTGTGAGCAGTTGGGGATCCCTTTCAAAAGCCATAGCAGCACCATTTCTCCAGAGCAAGCCGAGTTGGTGCGCAGCAAACTGAGTGAACCTCGCGTTGTGAAACCGACTCGTCCCCGGCTCCGGCCCAAGCTGCAACCTGAGAGCTCTCAACCGCAGCCTCCCGTCGAAGCCAAAGCAAGTGAGCGCCCTCAGCACATTGTCGGCATTCGCCGGCCCGCTCCTGCTCAGCAGCAAGCTGCTGCTGGTGAGGCCAGTTCTTCCAAGCCTTCGCCGCAGCGACCCGACCAGCTCTCCTCTGAAAAAGGGGCTGCCGGTGGCAGCCTCGAATTGATAGGCCCGCCGCGGCGGCAAGTCGATCCGCCTGCGCGCCCGGCTGCCCAGGAGCCGCAGCCGGCAGCTGCTTCTACTCGCCCTGAGGCTGCCGCCAAAGCCGGCAGCCCCGAACCTAGCCCTGCTCCGGCGGCCAAGCGACCGACAGTGCTCCCCCCCCCTCGACGAGCCGCCTCTGGGCCCGAGCCGCCGCAACGGGCCCCTGAATCCCGTCGCCCTGGCCTTGCGGAGGCGCCCTCCCCCAGCGGCGCTCGTACCTCTCCTCCTGTCGAGGAAAAGGTTTCTCTCCCTCAAGCTGAACAGCGCCCGCGTCCGCAATTGGTGGGCGCGCCTGTCCGCCCTGGCACTCGTCCCGAGCCGCGCTCGCCGGTGGCCAAGAAGGAAGAGAGCTCCGACAGCGGCAAAGCTGACGAGGCTCCTCGTCCGCAGCGGCGGCTGGAATTGGTAGGGCCTCCTACCCGTCCTGTGGCTAAGCCTCTTCCCCCTGAGCCGGATGCTTCCCCTCGCTTGCCAGAAGGGATCCCTGAGGAACGCCCCACGCCGGTGTTGGCCGAAGCTCCCGTGCGGCCTGCTGCGCCCAAACTCAAGCGCAAGACGGTGGAAGAAGAGGACGAGGAACTACAAGCCCTCGAACGACGGGCCGGCCGCACCCAGGCCAAGCGCAAACGCAGCCGCAGAAGAGAGGAAGGAGACGGAGACGTTCTGGATTTGGATCCCTTGACCGTCCTCTCCAGCGTCAAGCAGGCGGAGCTGAACGCGCTCAAACCCTTGGCGCGCCCCACCGCCAAGCCCCCCTCCTATCGTCCGCCCGCGGCAGCAGCTCGCCCTCGCCCGGCTGCTGAGCGCCCCCAGCGGCCCTCGGCCTCCGCCGAAGCTACTGCTCCTGAGGCCGCAGCAGAATCCTTGCCAGAAGAGAAGGTATTGCTCCTGGAGGGCAGCCTCACCGTGCAAGAATTGGCCCGCCGCCTGCGGGTAGCCGAAACCGAGATCATCAAAACCCTCTTCTTTAAAGGAGTGAGGGTGACCATCAACCAGGTTTTGGACGAGTCGCTGGCCGAGTCGGTGGCCAAAGAGTTGGGCTACGAAGTACGTCGGCCCGAGGCAGAGCCCAAAGCCAAGAAAACCGAGATCCTCGATCTGGAGGACATCGACCATCTGGTGCCACGTCCGCCGGTGGTGACCATCATGGGCCACGTGGATCACGGCAAAACCACTCTGCTCGATGCCATCCGCCACACCAATGTGGCCCAGCGAGAAGCCGGCGGGATCACCCAGCGCATCGGCGCTTACCACGTGGACGTGGACTTCGAAGGCCAGAAGCGGCGCATTGTTTTCCTGGATACTCCCGGCCACCAGGCCTTTACCGCCATGCGCGCTCGCGGCGCCCGCGTCACCGACATTGCCGTTTTGGTGGTGGCTGCCGACGACGGGGTGCAGCCGCAGACGCTGGAGGCCCTCAGCCACGCTCGCGCAGCCCAGGTGCCGATCATCGTGGCCATCAACAAGATCGACAAGCCCGGCAGCCAGCCGGAGCGCGTCAAGCAGCAGTTGGCAGAGCACGGCCTGTTGCCGGAGGAGTGGAGCGGCGACACGCCCATGGTGGAGGTGAGCGCCCTCACTCGCCGCAACCTGGACGCGCTGCTGGAGATGATCCTGTTGGTGGCCGATGTGGCGGAGCTGCAGGCCAACCCCAACCGGCCTGCCCGCGGCACCGTGATCGAAGCCCACCTGGACAAGGCTCGCGGCCCGGTGGCTACTCTGTTGGTGCAAAACGGTACCCTGCGGGTGGGCGATACCCTGGTGGCCGGCGCCGTCTTGGGCCGGGTCAAGGCGATGATGGACGACCGCGGCCAACGGCTGCAGGAAGCGGGGCCCTCTTCGGCGGTGCAACTGTTGGGCCTGGAGGAGGTGCCCGCAGCGGGGGATGAGTTCCAGGTGTACGCCGACGAGAAAGAAGCCCGGCGGATTGCCGAGGAGCGAGCGGAAGCCCTGCGGCAAGCCCGTCTGCAACAGGCGCTGCTGTCGCGGCGGGTGAGTTTGGGCAGCATCTCTGCCAAGGCCCAGGAAGGCCAGCTCAAGGAGTTGAACTTGATCATCAAGACGGACGTGCAGGGATCCGCCGAGGCCATCCAGACGGCGCTGCAGGATCTGCCGCAAGAAGAAGTGCGCTTGCGAGTGCTTCTAGCAGCTCCTGGGGAGATCACCGAGACTGACGTGGATCTGGCAGCAGCCAGCGACGCCATTATTCTGGGTTTCAACACCAGCTTCGCCCCCGGCGCGCGGCAGGCTGCTGACGACAAGGGGGTGGATGTGCGCGAATACGACATCATCTACAACTTGCTGGACGATCTGCGGGCAGCGATGGAGGGCCTGCTGGAGCCGGAGGAGGTGGAGGAGCCGCTGGGCCAGGCGGAAGTGCGCAAAGTCATCCCCATCAGCCGCGGTGCGGTTGCCGGCAGCTACGTGCTCTCCGGCAAGGTGCAGCGCAACGCCTTGGTGCGGGTTCGCCGCAAAGGAGAGGTAGTCTACGAGGGGCGCCTCGACTCTCTCAGACGCTTCAAGGACGACGTGCGGGAGGTAACTGCCGGTTTCGAGTGCGGGATCGGCATCGAGAAGTTCGATGCCTGGCAAGAAGGGGACCTTATCGAGGTCTACCAGATGGTTACCAAGCGGCGGACGCTGGCTCCTGCCTAGTTAATTTGGGTGGCCTAGCGTCGCAGGGATCCCAGTCCAGGGGATCTAGGAGGGAGGATTTGCTCCAGAACAACGGAAGCAGTTGCTAAGTGGAGGGGAGGGATGCAACGGAGCCAGAGATTGAGTCAGATGTTGTTTGTAACCCTGCGGGAGGATCCTGCCGAAGCAGAACTGATCAGCCACAAGCTGCTGCTGCGGGGCGGCTTTATCCGGCGGCTCTCCCCGGGGATCTACACCTATTTGCCGCTCCTCTGGCGGGTTTTGCAAAAGATCTCGGACATCGTCCGGGAGGAGATGAACGCCATCGGCGCTCAGGAGTGTCTGCTGCCCCAGTTGCAGCCAGCCGAGATCTGGCGGGAGTCGGGCCGCTGGGACGTGTACACCCAAGCGGAAGGGATCATGTTCGCCCTCAAAGACCGACAGGGGCGCGAGCAGGCCCTGGGCCCTACCCACGAAGAGGTGATTACCCTGCTGGCCCGGGATCTCATTCGCTCCTATCGCCAGTTGCCGCAAATTCTCTATCAAATCCAGACCAAGTTCCGCGACGAGATTCGACCCCGCTTTGGCCTGCTGCGCGGGCGGGAATTCCTCATGAAAGACGCCTACTCCTTCCACGCCAACGAAGAGAGCCTGCGCCAGACCTACCAGGACATGTACCGGGCCTACGGCCGCATCCTGCGCCGCTGCGGGCTGGAGTTCCGCGTGGTGGAGGCCGACGCCGGCGCCATCGGGGGGCCATCGGCAGCCTCGCAGGAGTTTATGGTGTTGGCCTCTGCCGGAGAAGACGAGATCCTCTACACTCCTGATGGCTCCTATGCCGCCAATGTGGAGAAGGCCGTCTCCCTTCCGCCGCCAGCAGCAGACTCCCCCTACACCACCTTCCAGGTTCTGGACACGCCGGGAACGGAAACCATCGAGAAGCTGGCCAATTTCTTGAAGATCTCCCCCACTCTGATTGTCAAAAACGTCCTCTACCAAGCCCTTTACGACAACGGCCTACGGGTGGTGGTGCTGCTGAGCATCCGCGGCGATCAAGAAGTCAATGAGGTGAAGCTGGCCAACCACCTCAACCGTCTGGCGGAGCGCTACCAAGCCAACAAGTTGCTCAAGCTCACCTTGGCGGATGCGGAGATCCAAAAAAGCTGGCAAGGGGATCCGATCCCCGTGGGCTACATCGCGCCCGACCTGCCGGATAGCTGCCTGGGCCGGCAGAAAAACCTGGCCCCTCAGATCCTGCGCCTGGCCGACCAGACGGCAGCCCTGCTGAAAAACTTTGTAACCGGCAGCAACCAGGTGGGGCGGCACGTAGTGGGGGCCAACTGGGGCGAGCAGTACCCCCTGCCGGAGGTGGTGGACGTGCGCAAAGCGCAAGCCGGGGATCGCTGTCTGCTCAACCCCGACCAGATTCTGGAAACCGCCCGCGGCATTGAGATCGGCCATATTTTCCAGTTGGGCCTCAAGTTTTCGCTGCCGATGCGGGCCAGCTTTACCGACGAGCAGGGATCCGAGCAGCCCCTGTGGATGGGCTGCTACGGCATTGGGGTATCGCGCCTGGCCCAGGCGGCGGTGGAACAGTCCCACGATGCCAATGGGATCATCTGGCCGGTGGCGATCGCCCCTTATCACGTGGTGGTGGTGGTGCCCAACGTCTCCGACCCAGAGCAGACGAAGGTGGCGGAAAAATTGGTGCAGGAACTGGCTGCTGCCGGCATCGAGACCCTCTGGGACGACCGGGACGAGCGGGCCGGCGTCAAGTTCAAAGATGCGGATCTCATCGGGATCCCTTACCGCCTTACCACCGGGCGCAGCCTTAAGCAAGGCAAGGTGGAATTGGCCGAGCGGGCCACCGGCCAAGCGGTAGAAATTCCCATTGAGGAAGTGGTGGCTACCCTCAAAGAGCGGATTGCTGCCGCTCTGGCTGTGCCAGATTGAGCAGGGCTTTTGTCGTAACCAATGCTGAACCTCTCTCTTCTCAAGGAAGACGAATCCTATACTTTTCGCTCTTATTTTGAGATGCCCTACGAGCCAGAGGAAATCCTGGCTCAGTTTAGCTACCGTCTGGAGATAGGAGAGTGGACATGGCCCGTTGCCCCTGCCCCACCCCAAACCCCAGCTCTGAAAAACCGGATCCGACAATTGTTGCCTTTGGTCAGCCTCACCAGCGAGACAGCCCGCCGAGAGCTGCTGGTGGCCCCTGTGCTGACGGAAGTGGCTCTTCACTGTCGAGTTCCTTTGCGGCTGGAATATCCCCTGATGGTCAACAATTGGCTCAAGGGCAGCCTTGATTATCTCTTGCGGGGCAAGAACATCCTGCTGGTGGTTGAAGCCAAAAAGGACGATCTGACGCGGGCTTTTGTCCAAATGGCGGTGGAGATGATCGCCCTGGCCCAGGTGGAGCCGCAAGCGCAGATCTACGGCGCTGTTACCATTGGATCTATCTGGCAGTTCGGGCAGATCCTTGGGGATCCGCGGACAATCCGACAAGACTTGACTTTGTACCGAGTACCGGAAGATCTGGAGAGCGTTGCCGGCATCCTCACGGCCATGGTAGGGGATC
The DNA here is from genome assembly GCF_054060575.1 of Thermostichus sp. MS-CIW-15. Classification (NCBI taxonomy): domain Bacteria; kingdom Bacillati; phylum Cyanobacteriota; class Cyanophyceae; order Thermostichales; family Thermostichaceae; genus Thermostichus; species Thermostichus sp. MS-CIW-15. The sequence continues at coordinate 32,747 of NZ_JBSSDI010000024.1, forward strand.
CCAGCCAACCATGAAACCCAAAACCCTCTGGTTTGCCCTGCAATTGATGGTGGCCGCTGCCGGGATCAGCGCGGCCATCAAATATGGCGGCCCCTACTTGGCCTTGCCGGAGACCCTGCCGGTGATCCTGGCCATGATCGTCTCGCCCGCCCTGGTCATGGCCGGGATCCTGTGGCGCTGGCAACAGCGGTCTTCTCTCTCCCCAACCCGCGCTCAAGACCGCCAGGGATCCCCGCCAACTGCAAACTCTGAGAATCCAAAAATCTCTCAGCCGCCTTTCCATTGACCCTCACCCCCAGCCCCTCTCCCTCTGGGAGAGGGGAGCTTGGGCGCCACTGCCAGGCCGGCAGGGCGACACTCTCAGTCCAGCCAAGGGGACAGGCTACTGCTGGGTGAGGCGCAAGGTTACCGTCGGGCTGGTTTGGTTGCCGGAAGTGGCCGTGAGATTGATCTGATACACCGTGCCGGAGGCCGGAATGGGCGGCCGCACCGTAACAGTGAAGCGGCCCTGGGCATCGGCTTGCACAGTTTGGTTGGTCACCGTCTGTTGGGCGCTGATGATGCCCCCCAGCGAGGTCGAAGCCGTTACATTCACCCGCACCGAAGCGTTGGGAGCCGTCGTGCCCTGCAGCGTAAAGGAAGAGCCGGAAACCCGATCCCCATCGCGCAGGTTGGTGATCTGGGGCAGCAGGCTGGAGAGGCTGATCGTCGCGGCAACCTCTTGGGTGGCGAGCCGCTGGATACCACCGGCGGCCCCCTCGATCAGGCGGGCGGGCTGTTCTGCGGTCATAAAGCGCACCTGGCCGCCGTTTTCCAGGCGAGCGATGACGATCCCTTCGCGGGTGGCATCTTTTGGCTCGATCAGGGCGTTGACCACATAGGTGCCGCTGGAAACTTCCTGAGCCGGCAGGGTTTGCACCTGCCGCCCGTCCTGGACAAGGTAAACGGTTACCCGGCTGGAAGGAGTGCCTTTGACGGTTACCAGCAGGATCTCGCCCGCCGCCAAGGGGCGATTGCCGGCGTTGTGATCCACCAGGTCGATAGAGGCGCGGACGGGGTTACCCACGGTGAAGCTCCAGGTCACGCGGCGGGTCACCCCCTGGGTATTGGTGAACTCCAGCAGGACTTCCCGCCGTCCCGGCGGTAGCGGCTGCGAGGGACGGTAGGTGAAGAAATCCCGGGTAATCACCGACTCGGCAGTAACATCTTTGCCATCCACAAAAACCCGCACCGTCTCCGGACGCACGCTGACCCCATCTTGGCTGCGAAAAGAAGCCGAGATTGGCGAGGTGGGCTCCACATTGGTGGCCGCTTGAGCCGGGCTGGGATCCGTAATTTGTTGAGCCCTTGCCGGCAGGCCCGACAACCCCACCACCGCAGCGCCCATCACCAAGGCACGGGGAAACCAAGAATACAAGTTATCGCTCATGAGACCATCCAAAAAAAGTAAAAGTAAAGGACACTTCAGTTAGGTTACAGGCGAGTAGCTCAAAGGCAGAGCAAAGTCTACAAGAACATCGACCTGGACATCCTGTTTGCATCCTGTCATAGGGGTCGATTGCTGTCGATACGCCTAAACCTCGGGTTGGCTCTCCAACAGACCCAGCTCCAACGTCAGATTCGAGTAAGGTTGACTGCCATGTAAACTACCCGGCTCCGACCGCCCCCCTTCCAGCCCCCAACCCCCGTATACGGGGGCAGGGGGGCGGGGGGATTGAGGGGGGTACGAAGCGGGCTTTTGGTAGCCCTGCAGTTGGCAAGCCAACCACGGGCCCCCCTACATCCCCCCGCATGCGGGGGGATGTAGGGGGGCTGGTTTACAGCAACCCCCAAAAGTGCAATCCCGTTGGCACCGTTAAAATCTGCATCCCCTTCCCAACCACAGAGCGGGTTCACACAACGAAAATGCTTCCCTTCCCGTTGCTCAATCCAAAAACACTGGTGGCAGGTCTGCGAGCTGTAGGCAGGTGGCACCACCACAACCTGGATCCCTGCTCTCGCTGCCTTGTAGTGCACAAACTGCCTCAGTTGATAGAACGCCCAACTATTGGACCGCCGACGCTCGGTTTTGCTGCGCGGCGGTCGGTGGCTACGTTCCCGGATCCCCCCGCCCCCCAGTCCCCCCGTGTACGGGGGGATATAGGGGGATGCGGCGTTCATCTTCGCAAAGTTTAGAACCCGGTCGGGATCCCAAAGGCTATCTTTTGCCCGTTCAAGCTGGCATCAATTCACGAAAATAGCGCCTGTCTCTTGTAAATCGAGACAATGGTCGCCGGAGACATCGTTGACCAGGCGCACCTCTACGGTGATTACATTCAAGGGATCCACGCTCACCCGGTAGCCCACTGGGGACAACATCGGCGTGTTGATGGCCATGCAGTTGGGGATCGGCAGGTTGCTCAGACGCAGCGTTTCTCCCGGCGGAAGTTCCGACACCTTCTGGCGCGGATCGGTAAAGCCGTATTCCAGAGGCAGGCCGGTGCGATTGTGGATCACCAGCTCAGCAGGCAGGTTGGGGTTGAAGCGGGCCACCGGGCGATCGAAGACCAATTGATCCACACCCACCGGCAGGCGAGGCAGCGGCACTGTCCGAAAGGCAGGCTGAGCGACAGCACGGTGTCCACCCACCCAGGCTGACAAAGCGACCATGATCAAGCCGAGTCTTTTGCTTCCTTTCGCGTACCTCATGCCTCTGCCTCAGAATGCGCCTTGAAATTGGGATCCCCTTCCTTGCCTGCTTGTATTGTTCCCAAAAAGGGCTGGCCGGGCCAGGTGGTCGCTGTTTTTTCAAGGGTACGCCTCAGCAAGCTCCCCTTCCAGCTACCGCAGCACCGCACGGCAGAAATTCCGGGGGAGAAGGTTAAATTAGAGTTAACGGGGCATAAAGAGGCATGGCTATGCCAGAAAAACTGGAAAAACCGGAGAAAAACTACTCCTGGAAGGGCAGTGCCAACGCAGGCCGGGTACTGACGATTTTGGCCGTCGTGGGGGGAGCGGTGATTTTGCTGGCGGGCTTCCTGCAGTAGGCCGAGCTGTCAGATCCTCAGTTGCTCCAGGAACATCAGCATGTCGCCAGAAGCCAACGTTTTCCCTTCAAGGCGGGGGTGGAAAGGGTTAGCTTTCCAGAGGAAAGCGGATCTGGGGTCGTTTTAAACAAAGTTATGAAACTATGAAACAACTTTCTCGCTCCCCTCTCCCACAAGGGGAAAGGAGGTGGGGGGGAGGGGGCAAGGGTCTTAACCTTGTTTGAAACAACTGCAATGTTTTGCAAGTCCTGCTGAACAAGTTGTCAGCCTTCGCTAAGTCTTGTCAAGTTGTGCCACCATTGGGCAGCAAAAAAGACCCAGCAGAGAAGGGATCCCTGCTGGGTTTAGGCCGGAGGAGCAGAAACCTTAGCTTAGGAGACGGCGCGCGGTATTGAGCACATTCTCCACTGTGAAGCCGAACTTCTCCATGCACACGGGGCCGGGGGCAGAAGCGCCGAAGCGGTCGATGCCGATGGCCACCCCCTCAAAGCCCAGGTACTTGTGCCAGCCAAAGGTGGATCCCGCCTCGACGGAGACGCGCTTGGTGACCTTGGGGGGCAAGACCTCGTCGCGGTAGCTCTGGGGCTGGGCCTCAAATAGCTCCATGCAGGGCATGGAGACCACCCGTACCGCCCGGCCTTCCTGCTGCAGTTGGGCAGCGGCCTTCACCGCCAGCTCCAGCTCTGAGCCGGTGGCGATTAGGATCAGTTCTGGGTTGGGAGTATCCACCACTACATAGGCCCCCTTGGCCACCCCCTCAATGGAGGTGCCTTCCACGGGGTTAACCGCCTGCCGGGTAAACACCAGCACCGAAGGGGTGGAGGTGGACTCAAGGGCTACTTGGTAGGCTCCCACCGTCTCGCGGGCATCAGCGGGGCGGATGACGTAGAGGTTGGGGATGGCCCGCAGGGAAGCCAGCGTCTCAATGGGCTGGTGGGTGGGGCCGTCTTCTCCCAGGGCAATGGAGTCGTGGGTCATAATATGGAGCACCCGCGCCCGCGAGAGGGCCGACAGGCGAATGGCCGGCCGCATGTAGTCGCTGAAGACCAAGAAGGTGGCGTCGTAGGGAATGAGGCCGCCGTGCAGGGCTATGCCGTTGGCAATCGCCCCCATACCGTGTTCCCGTACGCCAAAGCGGAAGTTGCGCCCATGATAGGAGCCGGCCTGGAACTCCGGGATCCCCTTTAAATAGGTCATGTTGGAGTGGGCCAGATCGGCGGATCCGCCCAGCAGCTCTGGCACCGCCTTGGCCAAAGCATTGAGACAAAACTTGGAGAGGTTGCGGGTGGATTCTTTGCCGGTTTCGGCAATGGGAGCCAACGCTTCTTTCCAGCCTGCGGGCAGCTCCCCGGCCATGATGCGCTTGAATTCGGCGGCCTCTTCCGGGTAGGCCTTCTCGTAGGCGGCAAAGCGCTCGTTCCACTCCGCCTCGGCCTTGGCCCCCTTATCGATGGCCTGGCGGAAGTGGGCCAGCACCTCGTCGGGAATGTAGAACTCCGGCTCCAGCGGCCAGCCCAGATTTTGTTTGGTGAGTTTCACCTCCTCTGGCCCCAGCGGCGCCCCGTGGACGCTCTCCGTGCCGGCTTTGTTGGGGGATCCGTAGCCGATGGTGGTCTCGACAATGATCAAGGAAGGCTTGTCGGTAACTTCTTTAGCTTTCTGGATAGCGGCGGCAATTCCCTTCAGGTCGTGGTTGCCATCTTCCACTTTTTGCACATGCCACCCGTAGGCCTCGTAGCGCTTGCCCACATCTTCGGTAAAGGCAATTTCCGTGCTGCCGTCGATGGAGATGTGGTTGCTGTCGTAGAGCATGATCAGCTTGCCCAGCTTGAGGTGGCCGGCCAGCGAGGCCGCTTCCGAGGCCACCCCCTCCATGTTGCAGCCGTCGCCCAAGATCACATAAGTGTAGTGATCTACAATGGTGTGACCGGGCTTGTTGAAACGGGCGGCCAAGTGGGCCTCGGCAATGGCCAGCCCAACGGCGTTGCCCACCCCCTGCCCCAGCGGTCCGGTGGTTACCTCCACACCGGGGGTTTCAAAGTTTTCCGGGTGGCCGGGGGTTTTGGATCCCCACTGGCGAAACTGCTTGATGTCCTCTAGGCTCACATCAAAGCCGGTCAGGTGCAGCAGAGCATACTGCAGCATGCAGCCGTGGCCTGCCGAGAGGACAAAGCGATCCCGATCCACCCATTTGGGGTTGCGGGGATTGAACTTCAGGAACTGCTGCCAAAGCACATAGGCCATGGGTGCTGCCCCCATTGGCAGGCCGGGGTGACCCGAGTTGGCTTTCTGAACAGCATCCACCGCCAAAAAACGAATCGTGTTGATGGCAAGTTGTTCCAGAGAGGGAGGAGCAGCAACAACCATGTGGGGATCCCTATCGCTCGACATTCGCTTTCCAGTATGCCTTGACACGCCCACCGCCTAAAGGCGGGGGATTCTCGTCAAGGCGCTGTCAAGATGCCTCTAGACAGTTCCTTGAGGCAAGGCCCCAAGGTTCTGCTGGCTTGTCTGGGCAGGTTGGCTGAGACGTTGGCCTTTCCCGGACGCTTGCCACCGGTTGGGTTTTTCACCGTGACTAGGGGCTCGCCTGAGAACGGTACGCCTCGGTGACAACTATACCATTGGCGAGCAGCTAAAGTTTGCTTCGCCTTTAAGGGCGGGGCTACTGAGCTATCCTTTTTCGGGCTTTGGCCACCGAGCCCGGTCTCGGCTGGGCAATAATGACAGGCTAAGCTGAGAGATACGCTTGCCGCCATTTCTGGTTGGAGGGTTTCATTGAGCGCTGTTTCTTCGCCTAGCGGCAAACCTCCCTGGCTGCGGGCCAAAGCCCCCCAGCGGGCCGGATCCGTCCAGCAACTGCTGCGGGACTTGGGCCTGAATACCGTTTGCGAGGAGGCTTCCTGTCCCAACCTAGGGGAGTGCTTTGCCAACGGCACCGCCACCTTTTTAATCATGGGCCCGGCCTGTACCCGCGCCTGCCCCTACTGCGATATCGACTTCACCAAACGGCCTCCGCCTTTGGATCCCACTGAGCCGCTGCGGGTGGCCACAGCGGTGCAACGGCTAGGGCTACGCCATGCGGTGATTACCTCGGTGAATCGGGACGACCTCCCCGATGGGGGAGCCAGCCAGTTTGTTGCTTGCATTACCGAAATCCGCTGCCGCATGCCCCAGACAACCATCGAGGTCTTGATCCCAGATCTGTGCGGCAACTGGCAGGCCTTGGAGCAAATTCTCGCCGCCCGCCCGACGGTGCTCAACCACAACACGGAAACCGTGCCCCGCCTCTACCGGCGAGTGCGCCCCCAGGGGAACTACGAGCGTTCCCTGCGGCTTTTGGAACTGGCGCGGCAATGGGATCCCGGCCTCTACACCAAGTCGGGGGTGATGCTGGGCTTGGGAGAGACCGCCGAGGAGATTTTGCAGATAATGCAAGATCTACGCCGGGTAGGCTGCGACATCCTCACTCTTGGCCAATACCTTCCTCCCAGCCCCAAACACCTGCCGGTGGAGCGCTACGTGCCCCCAGAGGAGTTTGACCACTGGCGACAGGTGGGGGAAGAGTTGGGCTTTTTGCAGGTGGTGTCCTCCCCGCTTACCCGCAGCTCCTACCATGCCGAGGCTGTCCAAGAGCTGATGCAGCGCTTTCCTCGACCAGGAACGTAGACCTAGGGGGATGGAGTCCCTGCGGAGCAGGAACAGCGGGGTCAGCTTTGCAGGCCGGCTGGCCAGCAACGCGGAGCCTAGGCGCAGAGAGATTTTCTGCGCTGGGGGGATGCGCTAGGATTGAAATGAAGAGATAGGAGGGGCAGGCGGTCGCGTCCTCGCTGCCGCCACCAGGCAGCAGGATGAGGAAAGTCCGGGCTTTCAGAAGAACACACCGCTGGGGAAAGCCCAGTGCGGGAAACCGCGAGGATAGTGCCACAGAAACATACCGCCGATGGCTGGGATCCCAGCACAGGTAAGGGTGCAAAGGTGGGGTAAGAGCCCACCAGCAGCGTCGTGAGGCGCTGGCTCGGTAAACCCCGGTGGAAAGCAAGGCCGCAGCCGCAGGACTATGGCTGTTCTTCGCCCCTGTCGGCTGCACCGAGGTCACGGTACTCAGCCAAGCGGTTGGGGGAGGGTGGTCTCGGTGGTGGTGAGCCGCTAGAGGGTGATGGCAACATCACTCCCAGAGAGATGACCGCCAGTGCGGGCTGCTCCTTGGAGCACCCCACTACAGAACCCGGCTTACAACCTCCTCATCTCTTCTTCTTTTTTTGGGATTGCCTCCTTCCAACCCCGAGAGAGTCTTTTGCACTAGGTTTCCTTCATGCCCCTCAAGGCTGCCATCCACAGCTTTACGCAGGCGTAGAGGAGAGGGGGAGTGCTGCTGTTGTTGTCATAAGTGCCCTTGTCCGCTGGGTCGGAGGAGGGCTGGTCGCCGTCGCCAGCAGGCAAGCCAGCGGTAACGGCTAATACAGCCGTCCCCAAAATCATCAGATGGAGAACTCCAGCAGCTGCGTGAAGGCACCCAGAGTCGACGGCTTGTAGCTCCGGGCTAGGGAGCTGCTGGAGGTAGTGGGCTAGCTGCTCTTGGGCCTGCAGGAAGCCTGCTCTCAAGGCGCGGCGATGCTCCTCGGAGTAGAAGCCTGCTTCTCCCACCAACGAGCGCACCAGCTCAGGGTTATTAGCTAGAGCTTGGAAGCAGGTTTGGACATAGCGGAGGAGAATGGCTTGTAGCTCAGAGCCCCGGAAGGTAGTGGGGTCTGCTGGGAGGGGTAAGTCGGCAATGCCGGAGAAAACTCCCAGCTCAGCAAATACAGCCAGGAGCAGCCCCTGCTTGCTGCCAAAGTGACGAAACAGGGTTACTTCATGAACGCCGGCCAAGTCTGCAATTTGACGGGTGGTGGTCTGAGTGATGCCCTGGCGGACGAAGAGGTCTCGAGCCGCGTTCAGCAGCCTTTGCCGGGAAGAAGGACGTGCCATGGTAGGTGATGGGGTAAGGAGTCAAGAGAAGGCGCTCAAGGTAGTGGCAATCTGCAAGCAGCACTTGCATTTGAGGTGAAATATCGTTAAGCTTAGCCTCAGGCGAGATCAAACCTGCTGCCTTTCTGCTCTCTCATAGCGGCTCTCACTGCTGAAGCTTGCTTGGCCAGGCCTTTGGGGATCCCGGCTTGCCTTTCAGGGACATGAGCTCGTTGTAAGCTAAGCCAGGGATGCGGTGGCCTATGCATGAGAAGCAACTTTGCGAGGAGGTATTTGATCCTGCGCTGCCCTTACTCCTTTTCTGAGGTTTTGCTGGTTCATGGCCGTTTCCCTTCCCACCCAATCGCTGGACAATCCCAACCGTTTTGCTTCGCTAGCTCAGCCTGAGCCCCAAAAGTCTTTTCGGTTTGCCTGGGAATTTGTTCTTTTTTTCGTTGTTTTTCACGCCCTCGCTTTAGTGGGCGGCATCGTTTGCTTTTCCTGGCCAGCCTTGGGGGTGGCCCTATTGCTTCACTGGTGCTTCGGCAGCTTGGGCATCTGCCTGGGGTATCATCGTCTGCTTAGCCATCGCAGCTTCCAAGTGCCCAAGTGGCTGGAATATGTCTTTGCTACCTTCGGTGCTCTCGCCATCCAGGGGGGGCCGATCTTTTGGGTGGCCGGCCATCGTCAGCATCACGCTTTTACTGAAGACGAAGAGCGGGATCCCTACTCTGCTCGCAAGGGCTTTTGGTGGAGCCACATGCTCTGGCTCATTTACCAACGGGAAGAGTTTTTTAACCGTGAGAAGTATTCTGCCTTTGCGCCGGATTTGGCTCGGGATCCTTTTTATCGCTGGCTAGACAAGTATGGGCTGCTGCTGCAACTGCCGCTGGCTGGAGTGCTTTACCTGCTCGGCGGTTGGCCGTTCGTTATCTACGGCATCTTCGTGCGGACAGTGCTGCTGCTGCACTGCACCTGGTTGATCAACTCTGCCAGCCACTTCTGGGGCTACCGGACTTTCGAGAGCGACGACAATGCCCGTAACCTTTGGTGGGCGGCTCTCCTCACCTACGGTGAAGGCTGGCACAACAACCATCACGCCGACCCGAAGTGCGTGAAAGCAGGTTTGCGCTGGTGGGAAATTGACATGACCTACTGGGTCATTTGGGTGTTGGCAAGACTGGGTTTGGCTCGTAAGTTGCACTTGCCTGCTCAAAGTCAGCCAACTCGCTAAACAGTCTCTGCCTCAGAGCTTCTAGAACCATCGACAGAGTTACCCCCGTCGTACGGGCAATTCCTGCTAAGACAGTTCGTTGTGCTGCTCGGCGGATCCCTCTCCCTTTTTTGGGAGAGGGGTTAAGGGTGAGGGGCCTGTATGCGCTAGCGCGAACTCGTTAGCGGCGCAGAGCGCTCAAGGTCTGTCTCGACTTGGTTTGGAGCGGCTGCCCAGTTATCGGTTCCAGTTGGGAGGTGGGTCGGTATCGCCCTGCGGGGAGGTGGTAGTGCTCACCAAACAACCCAAAGGTCTGGCGTTCCGGTAATCCCTCTTCAGCAATGCAGGAGAGCTAGTCCTGTAACGGGCTGTACTGCCATGTCCCGTAGTGGTCAAGAACGCGCTGAACTTGCTCTGGGTCAGCGTCGGCCTCTTGGCGAATTTGCAGCGCCTCGATTTGGCTATCGGAGTAGCGAAAGATGGAGTCTTTTCTGCATTCCAGCTCTGCTTCCACCCCTGGAATGCAGGCCAGATGGGCAGCCACCTCTCGATAAACCATCAGGGGCATGGAATCATAACGAACAGCGTAGCGTTTCAACTCAGCAAGGCTCACGATAGGCAAGGAAAGGAGAAACTAGGGATCCAGGTAACAAACAGCTTCACCACAACGGCCAATGACATCTTGCGAATGTCTCGCTACTTTTGAGGTAAAAAAGCCCTGCTCTGCATTTAATTGCCTGCCAAAACAAAGAGGGGGCAGAGAGAGTCTCCGAGATGTGGCTAAGCAATTTTGTCGTTGGCCAACGTACAGCAATTGACCTGATCTAGGCAAACTTTTCCCCATTGCAAGGCCCAGCGCACCAAAGCGACGCGATTTGACGTTCGCGTCTTGCTCAGAATATTGCTGATGTGATTGTCAACAGTGCGCTTGCTAATCTCTAAGCGCTCTGCAATGTCCTGATTGGTCAGGCCCGCTGCGATTAACTCGAGAACCTGCAGCTCACGCTCCGACAACAAATCAGCGGAATGATAGTCTGCGCCCATTCCGAATGCCCAGTGTACAAACTGTAAGGATTACCTAGACCAATTCTAGGGGATCCCCTCCAACATGGATAGCCCCGCCGGAGGAAAATCTGGGGCAGTTCTCAGGTCGAAGGGCTTGGTGATGTTGATGGGAGCGCTTCTGGGCAGCTTTCACAGGGCATCGGCGTGTTTCCGGGGCAGCTCCACCTGCACCCACAGCCCACCTGCTTGCGGGTGATTGCGCAGACGGATTGTACCCCCGTGTAGTTCCACGATTTGCCGCACGATCGCCAGCCCCAGGCCGGTGCCGCCTTTGCTGCGGGCCCGCGCCGCGTCGGTGCGGTAAAAGGGTTGAAAGACCAGCTCAAATTGATCCTCCGGCAGGCCAGGGCCATGGTCGTACACCTCCAGCCGCACTTGCGATTCCTGTTCCGACAGGGCCACGTGAATGGGGGAGTCGGTTCCGCCATATTTGATGGCGTTGTCCAAGAGGTTAAGGACGAGGCGGTAGAGGCGCTGTTCATCTCCCCAGAGATAGAGCTGGGAGGGGCCGCTTAGATCCAGTTCCTGCTGGCGGGGCTTGGCCAGCGGTTCCAGGCTCTGCCAGGCTTCGCGCACCAAGCTTGCCAGATCCACCCAGCGCCATTGGGATCGCGATGCGGCCCCCAGGTTGAGGGCGCTCAGTTCCAGCAAGTCTTGCACCAACTGGCTGAGGCGCAGCGTCTCGTTCAGCAATCGTTCCACCCAAACTGCTTGCGCGGCATCGACGCGGCTGTGCAGGGTTTCCGCTAGCAGGCGAATCGAGGTGAGGGGGGTCTTCAGCTCGTGGGCCACATCCGAGGCCCAGCGATCCCGTTGTTGGGCCAGCAGAGTTGCCTCTAGGCGGTCTTCCAAGAAGATGGCCACGTGGGCCTGGGGCAGGGGCAGCCCCCAAGCCCGCAGCGGCACCGGTTTGTCCTCGCCCCCGGAAGGGTAGAAGATCCACTCGCGGCTCTGGATGGGAGCGGTAGCTTCCTGGCGGCGGGTGGCTTCGATAAGCTGATCCAACTCGTAGGAGCGCACCCACTCCAGCAGGAGCTTGATGCCCGGCTGCCACTGGCTGATGCGCAGCAGACGCTGGGCGGCAGGGTTACACTCCCAGACCACGTTGTTCTCGTCTACCCGCAGATATCCCCAGGGCAGGTGGTGGCTGAGATACCGCCAGTCCTGTAGGTATCGTTTTTGGCGGGCCCACTCCAGTTCTTGTTGGCGAAGGTGGTGGCTGAGCCGGCTGAGCATCTGTTCAGGCGAGCTGAGAGGCAGGGCCAGGTGCATCAGGGATCCCAACTGTTGCAATTGGCGGCCGAAGCGGCGCCGGCTCTGCCAGAGCAAAATCAGCGTGCCGAGTAGGCCGATGCCCAACCCAATGAGGATCCCGCTTTCCAGTCCCATGGGCCCACCCCCTTTGCCGCCATTGTCGCCCAGGCATGGGGGAGTGAATACCCAACAACGACGGATACGGCATCACATCCCTAGCGACGATGCACCATCGTCGTGCTGGCCTGGTCGGTGGGCAGCAGCAAGACTTCGCTCAGGTTGACGTGGGGGGGACGGGTAACGGCAAACAGCACCACCTCGGCCACATCCATCGCCGTCAGGGGGGTGAGGCCCCGGTAGACGGCTGCCGCCCGCTCGCGATCGCCGCGGAAGCGCACTTGGCCGAACTCGGTTTCCACCAAGCCGGGCTGGATCTCGGTGACGCGAATGGAGGTGCCCAGCAGATCCAGCTTCAGTCCCTCGGAGATGGCCCGCACGGCGGCCTTGGAAGCGCAATAGACGGCGCCGCCGGGGTAGGTCTGGCGACCGGCAATGGAGCCGATGTTGACCACATGGCCCCGGCCCCGCTCCACCATGCTGGGCAAGACGGCGCGGGTAACATACAGCAAGCCCTTGAGGTTGGTATCGATCATCTCCTCCCAATCTTGCACAGCCCCGCTGTGGAGCTTGTCCAAGCCGCGACTGAGGCCGGCGTTGTTGATCAAAATGTCGATTTCAGCCCAGGCCGGCGGCAAAGACTGGAACGCCTGCTGCACGGCTGCCCTATCTCGCACATCCAAAGTCAGCAAGTATGAGGAAGCACCGTAAGCCTGCTGCAACTCCGCGGCCAGCTCCTGTAGCCGCTCCTGACGGCGGGCCACCAGGATCAGCTTGGCTCCAGAACGGGCAAAAAGCGTGGCACAGGCTGCCCCGATGCCGCTGCTGGCGCCGGTGATGAGCACAATGGCGTTTTCAAGCATAGTCCGCAAGAGTTAAGGGGCTACCAAGGGGATCCGCAACTCGAACGGGCCCCCGGCTGAAGAGAGTATTCCAGCAGCTTAACGCAGGCATAGAGCGTATCCAAGTGACATCCTCTCCCGCTAAGCCCTGACGGGCCGTAGACGGGAGCTTCCGAGAATCACTTCCCGGAGTTGCTGCTTCAACGGACTGGTAAACCAGGATCCTCCACAGCCAGAGAGCGGCAGTCCCACC
>NZ_JBSSDI010000025.1:0-45406 GCF_054060575.1 Thermostichus sp. MS-CIW-15
GTGAGACTCAGGGGCATTGAACCCCTTCGTCTCACCGCCTATCCCCCATCCCGCCAAGCTGCGCTGTGGCGGGAGTACCCCGGAGGTTCTGATGGGTTCGTTGCAAAAACAACAACTGACCCAGAACAACTCGGTCTGACTTCTAATCTGGTTGGGGAACTCTCAAGAAGCGAGAAAGAGCGGGACAATGCCCAGCGCCTGCCGGATGTCGTCATCCAAGCCCTTGGCAAGGGTCAGAATCAAGCGCAGGAGGGATCCGGTTGCAGGTTTGCCCCAGACAGGAGATCATAGAGTCCTATCAAAGCAAAAAGCTCCCATTGACAGCGTGACGGTGGAACCTAAGCAGACTCAGCTAGACCCTCGGCCCGCCGGCCTCACCACAGCTACCGGAACCATCAAAGCCCAGTTGGATTTGCTGTTGCTGGGGCTGGAGTCCCTGAGCGGAGAAATTTCCGAGGCGGTTCTGGCTGCAGCCAAAGCCCTGAACTTGGAAAAGCAGATCGGCGATCGGGTGGCTCTCTGGCGGCTGCGCAACGCCAACCCTCTGCGCCGCAGCAGCGGTGGGCGAAAAGAAGTCGATATCGAAGAGGCGCGCGCCCTGGTGCTGGTGATTGCTCATCTGGCTGCTCAGAAGCAGGCCCGTATCCGCAGCACCTTGGAGCAACTGGAAGCTGCTGTTGAACAGGAGCTCAGCCCTTTCCGTCAGCCACTGGTGGGCGACTATCTAGATGAGTTTATCTCCCACTACCGCAGCCGCATGGTGGATGGGGATGTGCGTGACGAGAACAGCCTCGCCGAGCTGGCTCTGCGCATCTTGATCGAGCTGATGTTTTACAGCAGCCCAAGAGGGGCCCAGCGTCTATGGAAAGCCCTGCTCAACCGCCCTGAGATGGATCTGCCCGCCGGCAGCGACGAAGAAGGGGAGGTAGCCCATAGCTCCGGATCGGATGCTTTGCCCTCTTCCTGAAATAGGCTCCTTGCTTGTGTTGTTTGCCCGCCAGTTGCCATGCCCAGTCTCACCCTTATCAGTCATACCTATCAACAGCCCACCTCGACCCTCACGGTGCGGGGAGAGGCACCTGGCCTGCCCGAAGCTGCCGAGGGTTCCTCAACGCCGCCCCTGCGAGCCATCCAGCAGAACTTCGAGTGTCAGTTGGAAATTCGCCAGGGGGAGACCACCAAAACTCTGCAGGGGGACAGTGTTTGGCTCAGCGATTTGATCGCGGTGATCGACCGCTACGTCGGATCCCAGCTCAGCGGCGCGCCCAAGGGAACCTTCAGCGGTACTGTGGCCATCCGTCCGCTGGATTTTATTTTTCATCGCCTCACGGTGCGCCAAGGGGAGAATCAGATTGCCCAAGTGGATCTGTCGATGACCCAGTTGTACGACCTGTTGGAGAACCTCTCTCAGGTGGCCGATGACATTCCCCAACTGGCCAGCCTGGGAACGCCGGTAACGCGGGCTTGGTATCGACAGCCTGCCGGGAGCGCTGCCCTGCTGGTGGGAGGGATCGCCCTGGTGGCCGGGGTCGGGATCTGGGCCAGCCGCACCCCGGAGAAGAGGGCTCCCACTGCTTTCAACTCGGCCCAGGAGCAGCTCACCGCGCCGGAAGCCTCTGGAGATCCTCTGCTGCGGCTGCAAAACACCCTGGCCCAGCAATGGCAGTCTCCTCCCGATTTGCAGGAGAGCTTGATCTATCGAGTAACGGTGGATGCGGCGGGATCCCTGCTGGCTGCCGAGCCGGAGAATGAGCTGGCCCGGGAACGCCGCGCCGAAACTCCTCTTGCCGACCTGCCGGAGTTGCCGCCGGATCCCTTGCCGACGGGTGCCAAACAGTTCCGCATCAGCCTAGGGCCAGAGAGCCGGGTAGAAGTGACCCAGATAGAGCCCCTCTGAAATCCGGGCTGAGGAGAACGTCACTCCAGACAGATGACCGGCCCCTCTGTGCCACACTGCTCGCCGTGCAGCCACTCTTCCTGGGGATCCGATTGAGCCAAAGACATAGCCGCCAGCAGAGCCAAAGCAGCGACTACCCCCGCGAGCCAGATGCTGCGCATGGTTTTCTCCCCATCTGCGATGAGTTCAATCTCTCGCTTTTCCGCCCGTGTCTTGGTGACCGGATGAGAGGTTCGAAGGCGATCCAAATCACAGTCAACGGCTGGCCGCTCGCCCTCTCCCCTTGCCGTCGCGGTAGAGTTTGGCAGTGATCTTAATCTGCAGGGATCCCCACTTTGCCCTCTTTCAGCGCAGATCCCGGCCAAAAGGCAACAAAGACAGGATGACCAGCTTCAGGTGCTGTTTGGCAAAGGGGATCCCAACGACGGTGACGGCCAGGATCACAGCCCAGAAGAGGTGGTTGAGCACCAGGGGCCAGCCGAAGAGCAACAGCCAGATCACGTTGAAGATCAGCAGCAGCGGGCTGTTGGCAACTCCACCACTTCTTTGCCGAAGGGGGCAAGCACTGCAAACCCCAGTTTGATGCTCTGCCAGCCAAAAGGAATGCCGATGATGGTCAGGCAAAGGCTTAGCCCCCCCAAGATATAGCCCAGACTGGTCAGCAACCCCCCGAAGATCAGCCAAATGATGTTGCCAATTAAGCTCATGATTCAGAACCTCTAGCGCTGAGCCCGGACTGCAGGGCAGGTTTCCGCTCCCCGCCCCCTGGACAAGCAGACGGGGCGGACCCCTTTTTATTGTTCCCATCGCCAAAGCACGTTCCCTTGAGCCTCGCCGAACTGCAATACTTCGTCAAGGTTTGCAACGCTTTTGGGGAGCTGTGGTAGGATGCCTGCTGTCTGACGAGCCGATCTACTTGCAGCGAGGAGAGCGCCTTGAGCCTGAGAGTTGCTGTTGTTGGGGGTGGCCCAGCCGGAGCCTCTGCCGCCGAAGTTCTAGCCCAAGCCGGAATCGAGACCTTTTTGTTTGAGCGGAAGCTAGACAACGCCAAGCCCTGCGGGGGCGCTATTCCCCTCTGCATGGTCTCAGAGTTCGACCTCCCTGAGGAGATTATCGACCGCAAAGTGCGCAAGATGAAGATGATCTCCCCTTCCAACTACGAGGTGGATATCGCCCTCGAAAAGGAAAATGAGTATATCGGCATGTGCCGCCGCGAGATCCTGGATGCCTTCTTGCGCAACCGCGCTCGCCAAAAAGGGGCGGAGCTGATCCACGGCAAGGTGATGCATCTGGAAATCCCCCAAAATGGCCGGGATCCCTACATCCTGCACTACAGCGATTTTTCCGACGGCTCAAATCGGGGAGTACCCCGTTCGCTGGCGGTGGATCTGGTGATCGGGGCAGATGGCTTTCACTCCAAGGTGGCAGAAGCCATCGGTGCCGGCGACTACAACTATGCTCTGGCCTTTCAGGAGCGGATTCGGCTCCCGGACGACAAAATGGCCTACTACGAGGAGCGGGCAGAGATGTACGTGGGGGACGATGTTTCTCCGGACTTCTATGCCTGGGTGTTCCCCAAGTGCGACCACGTGGCGGTGGGCACCGGCACCATGAAGGCCAACCAAGCCCAGATCCAAAAGTTGCAGGCCGGGATCCGCGCCCGCGCTGCCGAGCGGATTCGGGGCGGCCAGGTGATCAAGGTGGAAGCCCATCCGATCCCAGAGCATCCGCGTCCGCGCCGTGTGGTGGGTCGGGCAGCCCTGGTGGGAGATGCGGCAGGCTATGTAACCAAGTCCAGCGGCGAGGGGATCTATTTTGCCGCCAAGTCGGGCCGCATGTGCGCCGAGACCATCGTCGAGACCTCCGAGGGCGGGAAGCGCATCCCCAGCGAAGAAGATCTCAAGCTGTACCTCAAGCGCTGGGATCGCCAATACGGCCTAACCTACAAGGTTTTGGACATTTTGCAACGGGTGTTCTACCGTTCCAACGCCACCCGCGAGGCCTTTGTGGAGATGTGCGCTGACCGGGATGTGCAGCGGATGACCTTTGACAGCTACCTCTACAAGACGGTGGTGCCCATGAACCCTTGGGTGCAGTTCAAGATCACGGTTAAGACTCTAGGCAGCCTGCTGCGAGGGAACGCCCTGGCACCTTAGGGATCCCTACTGCCACTGGAAGGTGACGGTGACCCGATCCCAATTGGCATCGGTTTTCAGAACCCTAGCAGAGGCGCGTTGTCCCGGCGGCACGTCGCTGGGTTCAAACGCGACCACCCGCGTCTCCACCACCTCCTCTCCCCGGTAGAACGTGAAGCGAGCACGAGCGTTGAGGACGGTGCGGGTGCTGCGGTTGATCGCCTCTACGCTCAGGCGGCTGCCAGCCCCCACCCGTTCTTCCTGAATCGAGCCCACGATCACGAAATCTCCCGGGTTGGGTGCAGATTCGGCGGCAGCAGTCGGCGTTGGGCTGGCCGTCGGTGGGGCCGTCTCGGCCTGGCCGGGATCGGGCTGCTTCAAGAGCGCCAAGACGCGGGCCAGCTCCTGCTGAAAGAAGACAAAGGCTTCCCGCGATTGGTTGGCCACCTGGGCCAAGATCAGCCGATCCGACTCTTCCAGGGGGATCTCCAGGAGGGGGGCCGGCCCTTTGAGGGCGACCCGAATGCTGGCGACTTCTTGGTTGATGAATTTATCCAAGTAGGGAAAGATGTTGAGAATGCAGTCTTGAAAGGATCCCATTGGCATAACGCGATTGTTCGTCAGCACTAAGTCGGCTCGCTCACAGCTAGTTCGATCCTCCATATCGATTTCCAGCGGCACCCGAAAAGATCCCAGGCTGGTGTTGGTGATGGTGACGTTAATGCCGTCCACTTCCTGCCGCCAGCCGTGGATGATCTCCAGGCTAGGGCTGGTCACTTCCTCGGTGAAATACTCTCCGGCCCAGGCGGGGGATCCCCATAAAGCTAGGGCCGAGAGCAATCCAGGGAGATAGTAAGTCCGTCTCCAATTCACCTCAACTTTCCCTCCTTGAACTCGCAGATGTCGGGGTAGAGCCAAACCGCACCCAGATGTTGCCTGCTGCCCCGAGATGGCAATAGCCTAGCCCCAGGGCTAGCACAAACCAAGAGGAGACAGCGTTGGTTTAACGGCTTTCAACCTTCTCCTTACTCGGCTCGGCAGCCGAGCGCCCATCTTCTGAGAAACTCGCGGTTGTCTCTGCAGCAGCTCCCCAGAGACCCTACTTGGACGCTCCTGCCGCTGCCGTTTTCCGACTTGTCAGGTGAGGGATCCCGTGTGCGATAGGATCAAAAGGTGCCAAAATCCTGAAAGCCTCGGATCGAGTGCGCCCGTGTTCCTCACCCTTTCAGCAGTATGGCCAGATCTCCAGCTTTGTGGCTCAGTCGCCTCGCTGTTCTGCGAGGGCTGATCTTTATCTTGGCGGTGGTGGTTGCTCTCGTCTACTTGGGCTTCAGCCGCGAAGTTCGTCTTGGCCTTGACCTCAAAGGGGGGACGCAGCTCACCCTGCAGGCTTTGCCCACGGAAGAGGTGCCTGAGATTACCTCTGAGGTGATGCAGGGGGTAGAGGCGGTGATCCAGCAGCGGATCAACGGCCTGGGGGTGGCCGAGCCTCTGGTGCAGATCAGCGGCCAAGATCGCCTGTTCGTGCAGCTGCCGGGGGTGGCAGATCCCGATCGGGCCATTGCTCTTTTGGGCGATACGGCCCGGTTGGAGTTTCGCAAGGGCCTGGTGCCGGTCAGTGCCCTGCCCCGCAACGAGCGGGGAGAGATAACGGCGGGGGAGGATCCCGACGCCCTGTTTGAACGGGTCGGCCTCACCGGCGATCTGCTGCGCAACGCCTATCCCCAAGCCCCCCGCCGCGGATCCCAGACTTGGGAAGTGTTGCTGGAGTTTAAGCCGGCAGGGGCAGAGAAGTTTACTCAGCTCACCCGCGAGTTGGCCGGAACAGGGCGCCCGATTGGCATTTTTCTGGACGACGTGCTGATCAGCGCGCCAATTGTGGGGCCGGAGTTTGCCCGCACCGGCATTACCGGCGGGACGGCGGTGATCACGGGCAATTTCACAGTGGAAACCGCCACCGATCTGGCGGTGAAGCTCAAGGCGGGGGCGCTTCCCGTTCCCATTCGCGTCATTGAAAACCGCACCGTCGGGGCCACGTTGGGGGAAGAGAGCGTGCGCCGCAGCCTCTATGCTGGCATTGCCGGCCTGGTGCTGGTTTTCGTCTTCATGGTGGCCTACTACCGCCTGCCGGGGCTTGTTGCCGATATCGCCCTCCTCATCTACGCCCTCTGTACGTTTGCTCTGTTCCAACTGCTGGGGGTGACCATGACCCTGCCCGGGATCGCCGGCTTCATCCTCAGCATCGGCATGGCGGTGGATGCCAATGTGCTGATTTTCGAGCGCATCAAAGAGGAGCTGCAGGCCGGCAAGTCCATCTACAAGTCCATCTCGGAAGGGTTTAACCGCGCCTTCAGCAGCATCCTCGACAGCAATGTCACCACCCTTTTGGTCTGTGGCGTACTTTTCTGGCTGGGGATGGGGCTGGTGAAAGGCTTTGCGGTAACCCTGGCCATTGGCATTTTGGTGAGCTTTTTCACGGCCATCACCTGCACCCGCACGCTGCTTTTGGCGGCAATGGGGATCCCCGCCCTGCGCAAACCTGAGTTTTACGGCGTTCGCATGGAGGCGGCTCAATCATGACAGCTCAAGAGCTATCCCCCACCGATCCGGCGGTGGGATCCCGGCGGTCGCTTGACTACCGCTTCGACATCGTGGGTCGCAGCAGGCTGTGGTTTAGCTTGTCTCTGGCAGTGTTGCTGGTGGGGCTGGTCAGCATGGCTTTTTCCCTGGCCTCTCTGGGAACCCCCCTGCGGCTGGGGCTGGATTTTGCCGGCGGCACCTTGTTGGATCTGCGTTTTGAGCAGCCTGTCACCACCGACGAGCTGCGGCGGGCTCTGCAGGAACATGACCTGGGAACCAGCATCATCCAACTGGACACCCAGACGGGCCAAGAAGCCCTGATCCGCATGCCCCCTTTGACGGAGCAGGAGCGCCTGGCGGTAGAAGCCACGCTGCGGCAACAGATAGGCCCTTTTGAGCGCAAGCTGGTGGAGACGGTAGGCCCGACGGTGGGGCGTCTGCTCTTGCGCTCCGGCCTTGTGGCCGTGCTCATCTCCTTTGGGCTCATTGTGGTGTATCTGGCCCTGCGCTTCCAGTGGGATTACGCAGTGTTTGCCATTGTGGCCTTGCTGCACGATGTGGTGCTGACAACAGGTCTGTTTGCCCTTTTGGGCCTGACGGTGGGCATGGAGGTGGACAGCCTGTTTTTGGTGGCGCTGCTAACCATCATTGGCTTTTCCGTCAACGACACAGTGGTTATCTACGACCGCATCCGGGAAAATCTGCGTCTGGTCAGCCGCAAGGTCAGCTTTGCCGAGGTGGTGAACCTGTCGTTGAACCAGACTTTTGCCCGCTCTTTGAACACCACCCTGACGACGATGCTGCCCCTGGTGGCCATTGCCATTTTTGGGGGAGCCACCCTGAAGGGGTTTGCCATTGCTTTGCTCATCGGCTTCAGCTTGGGGGTTTATTCCAGCATCTTCATCGCCAGCCCCCTGCTGGTGTGGTGGCGGCAGCGGCGCTATGGCGCCAACAGGGATCCCAATCCCCTGCCTTCCGGCGCAGAGGGGTAGGATCTTCCCTAGCCCAGGGGTAAAGCGGCGGCAACGGCCTACCAGTGCAGTCGCTGGCCGTAGGCAACCAGGTAGCGCTGCAAATCGGCCATTTTGCCCTGGGGCACGATCTGGGCTGGGGTCAAGCCGGGATCCTGGCTGCGGAGCCAAGCCACGGTCAGCCCCGCTGCCGAGCCAATGGTCCAC
Organism: Thermostichus sp. MS-CIW-15; assembly: GCF_054060575.1. Classification (NCBI taxonomy): domain Bacteria; kingdom Bacillati; phylum Cyanobacteriota; class Cyanophyceae; order Thermostichales; family Thermostichaceae; genus Thermostichus; species Thermostichus sp. MS-CIW-15. The sequence continues at coordinate 7,791 of NZ_JBSSDI010000025.1, forward strand.
TCGCCGTAATGGGTGCGGGTGGCGGCGTTGACAATGTGGCTGGCGGCGATCCCCTTGCCGCCGATGAGCAGGTTATCCACCTTCTGGGGGATCAGGGCCTCTAGGGGGATGACGATGGGGCGGACGGAAAACTCGTTGACCGGCGCCGAGCTGGCCGACCGGGAAGGCTCCCAGTTGCGGTAGCGACAGCCGTGCATGTCGATGGCGTAGTGGGTGATCCCAACTGCTGTGGGGCTAAAGTCCCGTCCCCCGCTGGCGCCGACGCGAATATCCTGCTCCAGCATCAGGAATTCCGCCTGGCCGTAGGCGGCCCGCCCCAGGATACGCCGCCCCTCCCGGATGTAGGGGTAGAGGCTGAGGCCGGAGCGGGTGCCCAGCAAAGACTCTTCGCCAAACAGCAAGGAGAGGGGATAGCCGGCGCGGGACTGGGTTTCCATCAGCCATTCGGCAAACAGCAGGGCGTGGTTCTCCCCATCTTTGATGGCCGAGACATCCAGCCCCCCCAGCCAGTTGTGGCGCTGCCCTGAGGCCAGCAGCCGCTCTTCCGTTAGGATTAGGGGTGGGTTCATGATCCCCCAGTCGTTGCCGCGGTTCCAGTTCACCAGGGTGAGATCGCCGGGAAGCGGGGTGCCGTAAAAGGGATCCGTGCGGCCTTTGCTGACGATGCGGCGGTAGTTGAAAAAGCTCTGGCCGCTGAAGGTGGGAAACCCCTCCAGGTCGAACTGGCGGCGGTGCTCGGCGCGGGAGTAGCCCGGCTGCAACTGGGCCAGCTCGGCGCGGGAGCGCCCGCCGTCGTCGTGGATGGCCAGCACGAAGGGAAAAGTGAAAGCCTGGGTGCACTCCGGGTTGCTGGCCGGGGCGGCGTTGGGCTCCCCGGTTAGATCTCGCCCTTCTGAGCCCAGCCGGTAGGGGATCCCGGCCCAGCCCACCAGCTCGCCGGTGTCGGTGGCGTCGATCACGAACAAGGGGCGGCCCGGCGGCGCCTGCAGCCGCAGCACCCGCTTGGCAAAGACTTCCGTCTCCTGCCAGCTATACCAGCTCACCAATTCCCGCCACAGCCGCCCCGGCGGCACAAAATCGGGATCCCGCGGCTGCCGCTGCACCGCGTAGATGCTCTCGAGGCGGGAGCCGTCGGCGCTGAAGGTGGCCCCCTTAAAAGCGGTCTGGGTGGCCCAGCGACTGTGGGGGGCGCTGCGGGCGGCCTGTTGCAGCCAGGTTTCCACCGCCTGCAAACCAGCCTGGGGCGGAAAACACAGCCCCCCTACCCAGCAACTGTTGATTTTGGAGACACGGGTTCCCGGCGGGATCCCTGTCCAGGCGGGCAGATGCACCGGCTGGCTTTCGATGAGGGCCTTAAACTCCAGCCAGTGGCGGGAAAAATTGCCCCGCTGCCGCATGGGGAGCGACTCGTCGATGGCTGATACCCCCTGGGAGGTGATCTGGCCCCCCAGCCAAGGGGTGAGCTCGATGAGACAGGTTTGCACGCCCCCCCGCATGGCCTGGCCTGCCGCCGCCACGCCCCCCAGGGATCCGCCCACCACCACCAGCTCGCACTCCCAGATCTCGTCCGGCTGGGGCAGGGGATCCAGCAGCGGCCAGCCGTGGGCCGTAAAACGGGGCACCTCCGGCTCTGGAGCGGCGACGGGCGATCCCCCTTCCGGCTGGGAGAGGGCGGCAAACCCCATCCCCGCCACAAAGCCCAGCAGCGACAGGATCCCCAGCCCCAGAGCTTGTTTGCGCCTGAGTTGCTGCCGCGCCGCTGGGATCCCCTTACCGGCCGTCTTCACCTTAGTTTTGCCTCACACCCCAAGCTTTCTTCCGCAATGCTAGCGGGAGAACCCCTCTTGAGAATAGCTGATGAATAAGGCCCCCTTGAATGGCTGCGGGTGGCTCCGGATCCCCCAGATGGAAGTGCCGGACAAGGGGATCCAAGCAGGTGAAATCGGGCATAGGCAACCGTTGAGCCCTGGATGGCAAGGGCTGGGTCGTTGCCTGGCGTTGGATTGGGCTTTTGTTGGTATCCTACGCGATAGCCGGTCTCCGACTGCTGCTCCATGCTGACCTTGCAAACTGTGGCCGACCTGCTGCAAGCCCCTTTGCAGGGAGATCCCCACCTCTTGGGGTTGCCGGTTCAGGCCCTCTGCACCGACAGCCGCCGGTTGCAGCCAGGATCCGTTTTTGTGGCGCTGCGGGGAGAACGCTTCGACGGGCACGATTTTATTCCGCAAGCCCTGAGCAAGGGGGCCGTTGCTGTCATCAGCCAGCGGCCGGTGGAGGGTCCCCACTTCCAGGTTCCCGATACCTTGACTGCCTATCAGCGCATTGCCAGAGCCTGGCGGGAGCAATTTTCCATCCCGGTAGTGGCCATCACCGGCTCAGCAGGCAAAACCACCACCAAGGAAATGCTGGCGGCTGCTCTTTCGCGCTACGGCAGCGTTCTCAAAAGCGAGGCCAACCACAACAACGACATTGGGGTGGCGCAAACGCTGCTGCGGCTACAACCAGAACACCAGTTTGCCGTTCTGGAGATGGCCATGCGCGGCCCTGGTGAGATTCGCCGCCTTGCACAGATGGCTCGCCCCACCCATGCCTTGATTACCCACATCGGCACCGCCCACATCGGCAGGCTGGGATCCCGCGAGGCCATTGCTGCTGCCAAGTGTGAGCTGCTGCAGGAGTTGGGGCAGGGGATAGCTGTGCTCAATGGTGAGGATCCCTTGCTGTTGGCCACTGCCGCCAGCCTGTGGTCGGGAAAAACCCTCACCTATGGCCTCGCCCAAGGGGACTTGCAAGGAGAATGGGATCCCCAAGCCCAAACCGTAACCGTGGAGGGCTTGACCTTGCCGGTGCCCCTGCCAGGAAGGCATCACGCCCTTAACTGGATGGGGGTGCTGGCGGCTGTGCGCAGCTTGGGTCTGAATTGGGAGCGCCTGCAAGAGCCCCTTGACCTACCGCTGCCTCTGGAGGGGCGCAATCGCCATCTCAAGCTGGCTGGGGACGTGGAGATTTGGGATGAGACCTACAACGCCTCGCCGGAAGCGATGATCGCGGCTTTGCACCTGCTGGCTCAGACTGCGGGAAAACGGCGCTGGGCCATCCTCGGCCCAATGCGGGAACTGGGAGAGCATGCCCCACAGCTCTACGCAGAGGTGGGTCGGGCGGCTGCCTCCTTGAGACTGGAGCGGGTCTGGCTTTTGGATCCCGACGGGGAGATGCAGCCACTGGTTGACGAAAAGCCAGCCGCCGAGGTTGAACGCTTTGAGGAAGCTTCTGCCTTAGTGGAGGGTTTGCAGCAGCAGGTGCGGGCAGGGGATCGACTGCTGTTTAAGGCGGCGCGAGCCGTCGAGCTGGAGCGGGTGCTGCACCGCTTTTTGCAGGCTTGGCAGGGATAAGCTAAGCTAAAGGACAGTCGATAAGTGGCGCCCTATCGAGGCCATCGACCCGAAGCTTGCCCACACCTTCTTCACAGCTGCACTTCTTCTGGACAGCATGTACCACAACCCTTCTCTGCGGGAAGAACCTCGCGATCAGCCTCCAGTAGTGCTGCCCCTGCCCGGTAGCATTTCTATCCTCGACTGGTTGCGCCAGGAAGGCCGGCTGATCGAGCAGCCTCTTGAAGTCCCTGAAGCTGTTTTGGAAGAAGACATCGACGACATCGACGATTTGATCGGGGACGACTACGACGAAGACTTCGAGGCGGAAGAAGAGTAGGCATGCCTGCTGAGATCGCCAACTCGTTTACCCCTCTGCCCAGCACCGCAGAGGTGCCCACTTTGGCGATGCCAATGGAACGCTAACTTGAACAAACAATGTAAACAAACGTAACGATCCCTCAGCCTCAAGGGATCCTCATCGGGCGTGTTTTGGATGGTTCACCGCCATCCCGCGATGATTGTTGCAAATCTAACCTCAGCGGAGAGTAGCCTTGTAAGCCTTGTCAAAAAGGTATTTTGGGGTAGTAGAAATATCTTTTTCGGGGACTTTTTGCGATTTTGAGGAACCCGAGCTCTATCCCGTCCGTCACATAGAAATGTGAACCTACTCTTCACGGAGGGTTACATTGCATGATTCGCAATCTCTTCGCTCTCTCCTTGGCTGTTGCCTCGGCCACCACGTTGGTTGCAGCCCCTGCGGTCATTGCCGGCAGCCACGGCGCGACTTCTGAAAGCGTGAAAACCGCTGCCCCTGCCAGCAAAACCATAGTAGATGTTGCTGCCGAGGCCGGCTCTTTCACCACCTTGATCCAAGCCTTGGAAGCTGCCGACTTGGTGAAGGTGCTCTCCGGGGAAGGCCCCTTCACCGTTTTCGCTCCCACCGATGAAGCTTTTGCGGCGCTGCCGCAAGGCACTCTAGAGGAGCTGCTGCAGCCGGAAAACCGCGAGAAATTGACCCGGATTCTCACCTACCATGTGGTGCCCGGCAAAGTCCTCTCCAGCGATCTAAAGGAAGGTGAAGTGACGACGGTCGAAGGATCTTCTGTGAAGATCTCCTTGAGCGACGGAGTCAAGGTCAACGATGCCAAAGTGACGCAAGCAGACATTGAGGCCTCTAACGGCGTCATCCACGTCATCGACAAGGTGATCCTGCCCCCGCAAAGCTAACTTGTCGGTGCTAAGGCTCTAGATCCCAGGGGGGTCTAGTCCGGCCCCTGCCCTCAGGGGTGTGGGCTTTGCGTTGCAACCCAGCCCGGCGACCCTGGCCTTGAGCTCTACAGGTCGATGCCGACGCTGGAAGTGTAGATCGCCTCCACCGACACGCCGGACACCCGCTGCGGACGCACGATCATGTACTCGTTGTCCATTTGCTTGGGCAATGTGATGAACTCGTCCCCACCCACCATCAGTTGGTTGATCAGCTCTGTGTATTCTCTAGCTTCCTTGACCCGTACCTGCATGGTTTGTCCACCTTCGAGCATGATGTGGACAAGGTATCCATCGGGTTTTCTGGCCATGGGTGCTCCTATTGGGTGCAGCGAAGGTCGATAAGGGGCGTTCTCATGAACATTATTCCCCCATCGGAGAGGCCTGGCCAACCCTTGCCCCCGCCAGGAAATCTGGAGTTGCGGCGCGACCAACCGACTTGAGGCAGTTTCCCGGGCGCCTCCCCGGCCCACAGCTCCCCTCCCAAAAAGAGAGGAAAGGCGAAGGAAGGCCAAAGCAAGTGGTTCCCCTGCGATTGGGGATGGCTATAGATTACTAGGATGTGCCTATTTTGGGCTTCCTACCCAACTTGCTCGATCTCCCCGCTGGCTGGGATAGCTGGAGTGACTGGCGCAAACTCCCTTCAACGGCTGGACTGGCGCAACCTCAACACCCTCTGGGGATCCATTTTGGCCGAGACCTTGAGCCGGCTGGGCTGTCGGGTGGCCGTGGTCTGTCCAGGATCCCGTTCTGCCCCCCTCACCTATGCTCTGGCGCAGCACCCTGAGATCGAGGCCATTCCGGTGCTGGATGAGCGGTCGGCGGCCTTCTTTGCCCTTGGCTTGGCCCAGCAGCTGCGGCAGCCCATCCCGCTAGTGTGTACCTCTGGCAGCGCCGGCGCCCATTTTTTCCCCGCTCTCATCGAGGCGGCAGAAAGTGGTTGGCCCCTTTTGGTGTTGACGGCGGATCGGCCGCCGGAGCTGCGCCACTGCCGCGCCGGTCAGACCATTGACCAGGTGAAGCTCTACGGCCACTACCCCAACTGGCAGGCGGAGCTGGCCCTGCCCAGCGCCGACCTGGAAGCTCTGGCCTACCTGCGCCAAATGATCATCCACGCCTGGGAGCGTGCTCTCTACCCTTTCCCGGGTCCGGTGCATCTCAACGTGCCTTTGCGGGATCCCCTAGCTCCCGTTGCCGATGGCAGCACGGCGCCGCTGGTTCATTTGCAGGAAGATCCGGAGTTTGAGAAGACCTTTTTCCGCGGGGTTATCTCCCCATCTGGCCTGGTCACCCCGGCTGGCGGTTCTGCATTCGCGTCAACAGCTTCCTTTTGGCGGGAGTGGTGTGGCTGTGAGCGGGGGGTGATCTTGGCAGGGCCGGCCCAACCGGCAGACCCCCAGCGTTATGCAGAGGCGGTGGCCCGCTTGGCGCTGGCCCTGGGCTGGCCGGTGTTGGCGGAGGGACTCTCCCCTTTGCGCAACTACGCTTCCCTCAACCCCTACCTCATCACCACCTACGATTTTCTCCTCCAGGGAGAGCAACCTCCTCTTTGGCCAGAGCAAGTGATCCAACTGGGATCCTTGCCCACCAGCAAGGCGCTGCGGCAAACCCTAGCCCAAGCCCGACCCCGCACCTGGCTGCTCGATCCCCGGGCCCAGAACGCCGATCCCCTCCACAACCCCACCACCCACTTGCCCTTTGTCGTGGAGGAGGTGGCGGCAGGGATCCCGGCAGGCAAGGCCAAAGCAACCGCTTTTCTACAAACCTGGCTGCGGGCGGAAGCCAAAGCTCGGGCTGAGCTGGATCGGCTGCTGGCTGACCTGCCGGAGTGGTTTGAGGGCAAGCTTGCCTGGTGGCTGGCCCACCACCTGCCGCCGGAGACGCCGCTATTTATTGCCAACAGCACGCCGGTGCGGGATGTGGAGTGGTTTTGGCCACCCAACGACCGCCGCATCCGGCCTTACTTTAACCGCGGCACCAACGGCATCGACGGCATCCTCTCGACCGCCTTTGGGGTGGCCCATCGCCAGCGCCCGACGGTGTTGCTGACCGGGGATCTGGCCTTTTTGCATGACTGCGGTGGCCTGCGTCTTGCCCAATGCCTTCAGGGATCCCTGACCATTCTTCTCATCAACAACCAGGGGGGCGGCATCTTCGAGCTGCTGCCCATTGCCGAGGCGGGCCCACCCTTTGAGCCCTACTTTGCGACTCCCCAGGCGGTGGATTTTGCCCTCCTCTGCCAGGCCCATGGCATCCCCCAGCAGCGGATAGAGACCTGGGAAGAGCTGGCCCAGGCTTTGGATCCCTTGCCCGCCCAAGGGGTGCGGGTGTTGGAGATCCTTACGGATCGGCGGGCGGACGCGCGGCGACGGCAGGAGTGGTTCCGGCGCTGGTCTGAGCTGCCATCCACGCCGTAACCCGCTTCCAGATCTGTTCGGGCAGATCCTCGGCCTCGCAGTCCAGCCACTGGATCCCTGGCATGGCCCGAAACCAGGTCATCTGCCGCTTGGCAAACTGGCGGGTGCGCCGCACAATCAGAGGCTGCAGCTCGGCTGCCGGGATCCGCCCTTCCAGGTAAGCGCCGATCTCCGCATAGCCCAAGGTCTGCAAGAGGGGCAGGTCTGGGCCGTAGCGCTGCCGCAGCGTTTTTACCTCCTCAATCCAGCCTGCCGCCAGCATTTCTACTGTGCGCCGGGCAATGCGTTGTTCCAGACGGGGCATTGGGCAGTGCAACCCCAAGAGCAAAATGGGGTAGTCAGGAGGATGGGCCTGCCGCAGGTAGGAAGCCGGCTTCCCAGTGGTGTAGATGATCTCCAAAGCCCGCAGGGTGCGCACTTCATCATGAGGGTGAATCTGCCCCGCTGCCACAGGATCCAACTGCTGCAGCCAGGCGTAGCGGATCTCGGGCGGCCACGTCTCCAGTTGAGCGCGCAACTGAGGCTGGGGGGGAACTGCCGGGATCCCTAAGCCTGCCGTGATCGACTGAATGTAGAGCCCTGTGCCCCCCACCAGAATAGGAGTCTGTCCCTGCCGATGGGCTGCGGCAATGCGCGCCTGGGCCGCCTGCTGAAACTCGGCCACTGTATAGGTGTGGCGGGGATCCACAAAGTCAATCAACTCGTGGGGCCAGAGGGCCCGCTCGGCGGGAGTGGGCTTGGCAGTGCCGATGTCGAACTCCCGGTACACCTGACGAGAGTCGGCGTTCAACAGGGGGGATCCCAGCCGCTGGGCCAACAGCAGCGCCTGGCGCGACTTGCCGGTGGCCGTGGGGCCAGCGATGACGACAAGCCCCGGCCTTGCAGTCGAGGAGGGGGAGGGAGGTTCTCGACAGTCGCGCCCATTTGGAGACCGGTTTTGATCCATCCGCCGGCAAGAAAGTTCACCCAGGGCAGCAGATTAAAATTTTCAAAGAACCTTAGCGCTGTGGCTAGAATAGAACATCCATAGTCTCTATCGTCTTCCCAGCTCTTCGAATTTCCCCGTGATCTCATCTTATGTCCCTGCTTCCGTTGCCATGTGGGGCGGGGCACGGCCTCGGTTTAAACTGCCCCTTGTCAAACTGCTTTTCCTGTTGCTGCGGGCCTCGGCACGGCTAGGTCTGGCCGGCCTTGGCAGAGCCCTCGGAGCAGGAATCCTGGCGGCGTTGCTGGCGTGGGAACCGCGCCCTGCCTTGGCAGAGGTTTTGGTGCTCAAGCAGGGAGAAGTGCGAACTTTGCCCCTATTGCAAACAAGTGCCCGGCTGCCCCTGCAGATGGAAATGCTCTATTTGGGCATGGTGGAGGAGCGCTTCTTGAGCTACGCCCGCGCCAACAATTGGGAGACTATTTCCAGCGACCGGGAGGATCCCCGCTGGAGCCGCTGGCAACTGCGCCCGGGCGGTGAGGCCCTTTACCTGCCGGATGCCCCTTCGTCGCGGGATCCCTTAGAGCCCCCCCTCTATGCCCGTGGGTTTTATGTGGAGGCCTACTTCATGGGCGGGCGGCTGGCGGGGATGCACCTAATTGACAATCCAGAAGAGCCGGGCTTCAATTTAAGGCAACTGCAAAGGCTTGTTCGCGCCTGGTTCCCCGATAATCGCCTGATGGTGTACTACCAGGTGCTGCCGGAGGATCCGGACCAGCAGGTGCTGGGCGCCTACTGGGGCACTGTCCCTCCCCCTTACCTTGCCACCATTCAGCGCAACAGCCGCCTGCCCTTCTGCCAGACCTTTTTCAGCCCCACTTCGCCCCAGCCCATCACGCCTCCTTCCACACCTCCCTATTGCCTAGTCCAGGCCGCCGGTGAGGACGGTACCGTGCCTTTGGCTGCCCAGAAGAAGACCAACGCTCTGCGCTAGAATTTCGAGCCCATCCTCCCACCAGAAGGGATCCCTGCCGCTGAGCCGTGGCCCTTCCCAATGGGCTGAGGGTGAGGAGCGCCAGGCCTTCTCCCCTCTCTTTTGCGCCTTGGCCTGAGAGGAGTCCAAGGGCAGGGTTTTCCCAGATCAGCTCAAATCAAACCGTTACCAGCTCGGGGCGGCGGCTGTGGCGAATGGCACGAATGGCTTCCCCGTAGTCCTTGGCCTTGAACACGGCTGAGCCAGCCACGATGGCGTTGGCCCCCGCCTCGATCACCTGCCAGGCGTTGCTGGCCTTGATGCCGCCATCTACTTCAATCCAGGGATCCAAGCCGCGCTCGTCGCACAGGGCTCGCAACTGGCGAATCTTGGGCACCACCGCCGGGATGAAGCTCTGCCCGCCAAAGCCAGGGTTGACACTCATGATCAACACCAGATCCACCAGATCCAGCACGTACTGGATCAGCTCCAGGGGGCTGGCGGGGTTGAGCACCACGCCTGCTTGCTTGCCCAGATCCTTGATTTGTCCGAGGGTGCGGTGCAGGTGAATGGTGGAGCTGGACTCGGCGTGAACGGAGATGATATCGGCCCCCGCCTTGGCAAAGTCGGCCACATACTTTTCCGGCTCCACAATCATCAGGTGGACATCCAGAGGCTTGGCCGTAACCGGGCGCAGGGCTTCTACCACCAGCGGGCCGATGGTGATGTTGGGCACAAAGCGGCCATCCATCACATCCACGTGGATCCAGTCGGCCCCTGCCTCGTCCACCGCCCGCACTTCTTCCCCCAAGCGGCTAAAATCGGCTGAAAGGATGGAGGGGGCGACGACGATCGGCTTTTGCCCAGAAGCTGCTGACGGCTGAGTCATGGTGAGTATCCAAGTTGTAAACCGCAAAATAGGGGAGCTCGCTCCTCTATGGTACGGAGTTTGATCCCCTTTGCAAACTGCCTCTTGGCTCGGAGCCTAGGGTTGCAGGGGAGAGGTGGAGCCAGCACTGGCCTCGACCCACCGCCATCCCCGGAAAACTTAGGCCAGATGTCCCCAGAGATCCGGTGGCTGCGCGTTGCTCTGAGGCTCTGGAGCAGCCTGCTCTGAGGGAGCCGGGTTCACCTCTTCTTCCAGCCGCAGGGCCAGCTGCTGCAACTGCATATAGATGCTGTTGACAGCCAGCATGGCCAAGACGGTGCCGAAAAACTTGGTGCGGGATCCCATAGACCAACTCCTGGGTAAGAACCAAGATAGGACAAAGGTACGTTCCTCGCCGCTGCCCTAGCTCCAACTTAGCGCACAGGCGGAGCAGGCTCTTGGAGAAAATATGGTTTCCCTCGACAGATGCAAGCACTTTCCCGGAGCAATGTCATGACCGCCTCCCCAAAGCCCGCCTACCAGCACCTGCACACCGCCCTTTGGGTCAGCGATCTGGCCAGGGCCGAGCATTTCTACGGCACGGTGCTCGGGATCCCCAAGGCAGAACGGTTTCCCTTTGACTTTCCCGGCGCCTGGTACCAGGTGGGGTCTTCGCAGATTCACTTGATCGTCACTGAGGAGCCGCTTGACCAGGGGCAGCAAGCCAGTCGTGGCAGCAGGGCGAAGTGGGGGCGCCTTCCCCACGTGGCGCTGGGAGTGGAAGATCTGGAGGCGGTGAAAGCCCGCCTGCTGCAGGCAGGCTATGAGGTGCAGCCCAGCGCTTCCGGGCGGGCGGCTGTGTTTGTCCGCGATCCGGATGGGAATGTAATCGAGCTAAGCGCCATTGGCGCAACTGAGCCATGAACCCTCTCCCCCCAGCGATACCGCCTGTAACACCAGCGCGGCGTGGCGATAGGGATCCCCGCTGCCAGTTCGACCCGGCCACCGCCCTGGTCAGCGCGGCGCAGATGCAGCGCCTTGAGGAGGAGATCTTCGCTGCCGGCATGCCCGTGGCCGCCCTGATGGAAAAGGTAGGGCTGGCCGCTTTTGCCCAGTTGCAACAGGATTTTCCCCAGGCCCAGCGCATCGGCATCCTCTGCGGGACAGGGCACAATGGCGGCGACGGCTTGGTGGTCGGACGAGAGCTGCGGCTGGCGCAAAGGTCGGTGAAGGTGTGGCTGGGCAAGCCAGATCTCAAACCCCTGACCGCCGAGCACGCCCGCTACCTCAGGGCCCTGGGGGCGGAGTTTGTGGAGCGGGTGGAGGCGTTGGCCGACTGCGACCTGCTCATCGACGCCCTCTTTGGCATTGGCCTAAACCGGCCCCTGGGGGATCCCTGGGCGGAGGCGGTGGAGTGGGCCAACGGCAGCGGCATTCCCATCCTCAGCCTGGACCTGCCCTCCGGCCTCAACGACCAGACAGGCGAGATCTGGGGCTGCTGCATCCGCGCCAGCTACACCTATGCCCTGGGCCTCTGGAAGCGGGGCCTGTGGCAGGAGGCGGCTCTGCCTTGGGTGGGACGTCTGCGCCGCCTCGATTTCGGCATTCCCCCTTGGGCCTGGCCGGAGGTGGAAGTTCCCCAGGTGTTGCTGCACCCCTGGCCCCATTTCCCCCCCGATCCGCCTTTGGATACCCACAAATACCGCCAGGGATCCCTGTTGCTGGTGGCGGGATCGACAACCTATGCCGGGGCGGCGGTGTTGGCCGGGCTGGGATCCCGCGCCAGCGGCGTGGGCATGGTAACCCTGGCGGTGCCGGCAGAATTGAAAGGGCTCGTCCACAGCGCTTTGCCGGAAGTCTTGGTTCACGCCTGGGAAGGGATCCCCTCCCTGCTGGCCGAGAAACCCTTTCAGGCAGTGGCGGTGGGGCCGGGCGTGGGAGAAACCCGCCGTCTGCTGCTGGAGATCCTGCTGCAGGATTGGGCCGGGATCCCTTGGGTGATCGACGCCGATGGCCTCAACGCCTTGGCGGAAATAGGGGTGGAGCGCTTGCCAGAACACAGGATCCAAGCCATCCTCACCCCGCACCTGGGGGAGTTTCGCCGGCTTTTTCCGCACCTCCCGCTTTCAGATCGCATGGAGGCAGCCCAGAGAGCAGCAGCCCAGAGCGGGGCAGTAGTGGTCTTGAAGGGGGCGCGGACGGTCATCGCCTCTCCTACGGGGGAATGCTGGGTCAACCCGGAAAGCACACCGGCTTTGGCCCGCGGCGGCAGCGGCGATGTTCTGACCGGCCTGATCGGCGGCCTGGTGGCGCGCAGAAGGGCTCAACTGGGTCAGTCGATGGGGATCGCGGAGCTGCTCAGTTGCGCCTGTGCGGGGGTGTGGTGGCATGCTCAAGCAGCCATCCATTTGGCGGGGGAACGGGGTCTAACGGGCGTGGATCCGGCCCACCTGGCGGAGCACCTGCCGAAAGCGCTGCGGATTCTGCGGCAACAAAAGCCCACTTAAGGTTGCAAAAACCCCAGGGCCAGCCCCAGGAAAATGAACAGGCCAAAACCAATCCGATAGACAATGAACACCCAGGTGCTGCTGCGCTGCAAAAATCGAATTAGCCAGTCGATGGACCCGTAGGAGAAGACAAAGGCCGAGAGCGTCCCCAGCCCCTGCGACAGCAGCGCCTCTGCCCTGAACTCGGCGATAAACTCCGCCACCCCGGCCAAAAAGAGGGCCGGGATCCCCAGCAAAAAGGAGTAGCGGGCGGCAGCCGAGCGCTGCAAATCCAGCAACAGAGCCGCCGTCAGCGTCACACCAGAGCGGGATACCCCTGGGATCAGGGCCAAAGCCTGGGCCAGCCCCACACAGAGCCCATCCCCAATGCCCAGGCTGTGCAGATCGCGCCGGCGCTTCCCCACCCGTTCTGCCCAGCCCAAAGCCAGGGCCAAGCCGATGGCGGCGGCGGCAACCACCCACAACTGCCGGGGCGGGGATCCCCAGATGGCCTTGACGGCCCAGCCCGCTATGACAATCGGCAGCGTTCCCACCAGGATCCCCATGAGCAGCCGCCAAGACTCCTCCTGGAAATCTCGCTTCTGCCAAGCCTTCCAGGAGCCGAGGAGCAACTGGCGCAGGTCAGAAGCAAAGTAGATCAACACCGCTCCCAGGCTGCCCAATTGGATCACCGCCGCAAAGGAAGCCCCCGCATCCGGCCAGCCCAGCAAAGCTGGAAACACCCGCAGGTGCGCCGTGCTGCTGATGGGCAGAAATTCCGTGATCCCTTGCACCATGCCCAAGACCAGGGCCTGCCACCAGTTGGGATACCAGATATCGGCCAGCACCAAAGACCGTCTCTCTCGATAGACCAGGCTGCCGTCTGGAGGAGAGTTCCCCTTAGAACGTGAGCCGCTCGGGATCGTCGATGGTAATCAGCCAGTTGCCCACATTGCGGAAGAGGGGGTTGGGCTCTGTCCCCCGTACCCGCGCCTCTACCCGGTAGATGCCGGCAGCGGAAGGATTGCGCACATTGGAGAGCACCAAGCGGATCTCCTGGCCGGCGGCAATGGGCTGACGGGCCACCACCTCCAAAGAGCGAAACTCCTCGTTCCAGTACACTTCCGCCAGCTCCACCGGCTTGCCCTCCACCTCTAGGCGCACGTTCTCCGGGTCGATGACAGCATCGAAATTTCTATCCCCGTTGATCTGCACCTCTGCCACCGCCACGTTCTGAGGCGGGATCGTCAGGCGATAGCGATCCAACCGACCGCGAATGCCGCGAAAATCCAGCCGGTAGCTGAGGACAGGTACCCCTTCGCTGCCGGTGATCACCAGGCCCGACTGCGCCGCTGCCGAAGGGGACAGCACCCCTACCAACAAGCCTGCCAAAATCAGCCTCGTCCCCAGCCGGGCCAAGCGGAGGCTCCACGAACGCTTCACTGCTCTCAACACCCAAACCTCCCAAAAGACATCAGTGTAGGCACAACTTGCCGCTGACCTAGGGAGCAGCAAGGCCATGAGATTAAATTAAATTGCTATCCATTGTAAGGGGTGGGATCCCTTCTACCGAGAGCGCTCAAGGCCCACGCGGGTGCGGAGATGCGCAGTTTTCCCCGCCCCCAGAACCTTGCAGTCGCAACCCTGATGCTCTGCAACGTCCAGGAGCCTGGGGGATGGGCGTCGAAGGATATCACTTAAAGAAACTAAGTACCCCCACCCCGATCACCATCAGCACCCAGAGCAGGGATCCCACCAAAATCACATTCTTGGCCCGGCTCCAGTCGCTGGCCGAGCTGAAGAGCACCGGCACCGCCACCACCAACAGCAAGCTGTAAAGCACCAACACCAACAAAGCAATTTGGAAAATGAGCATCATGGTCTGGATCCCTCACAAAAGTCTTGTCTTGGATAAAAGCTCCCGACAACACCGGGCTGCCCAACCTGATCCGGCTCGCTGCGCACCGGCGGCAGGGTAGATAGGATAACGCTGTAAACTACCCGGCTCCGACCGCCCCCCCTTCCAGCCCCCCAACCCCCCGTATACGGGGGGCAGGGGGGCGGGGGGATTGAGGGGGGTACGGAGCGGGCTTTTGGTAGCCCTGCAGCTGGCAAGCCAACCACGAACCCCCCTCTTGTCCCCCCGCATGCGGGGGGATGTAGGTGGGCTGGTTTACAGCGACCCCCAAAAGTGCAATCACGTTGGCACCGTTCAAATCTGCATCCCCTTCCCAACCACAAGCCGGGTTCACACAGCGAAAATGCTTCCCTTCCCGTTGCCCAATCCACAGGCACTGGTGGCAGGTCTGCGAGCTGTAGGCCGGCGAAACCACCACAACCTTCACCCCTGCCCGCATCGCCTTGTAGTGCACAAACTGCCGCAACTGGTAGAACGCCCAACTGTTTGCCCGCCGCCGCTCCGTCTTGCTGCGCGGCTGCCGGTTGACCCGCTCCCGGATCCCGGTCAGGTCTTCCAAGGCAATAAAACGGTGAGTGGCCAGTGCACTAGCAACAATCGACTTGGAGATGCAGTGGTTCACCCAAGTTTGAAAGCGTCTCTCCCGACCAGACAGCCGTTGCAGCAGTTGCTGACACCGACGTCGTGTACTGCGTGTGCCCTTGCTGGCCTTGCGTTGGAGAACCCCTCTCAAACGGGAGTAGTGGTCTCTGACCTGGTTCAACTGCTGTCCATTCCAGTTATCTCCCTCAGAGGTGTGGGCAATATCTCTCCTACCCAAGTCCACACCAATGGCCTTGACGGCGTGCTCCGGCTCCGGCACCTCAGACTCCACGCCAATCTGGATGGAGTAGGAGCCGCCTTGGCGCTTGACCAACGTGGCTGCTTTGGGATTTGAACCCGCTAGCAGGCCGCGCTGGTAGTGACCTATATCCAGTTCAAAGCGTTCCCGTCCCTCAACGGTGGTCAGCGACACCGTCCAGTCCTTCTCACGGAACGAGAAGATGCGGGCATCGTAGGTAACAAAGCCAGACTTGAACGCCTTGACTGGACGGTTTTTCTGCTGGGCAACCTTGCGGGCACCGGCTAACCTTCTGCACACCTGTTGTGCCAGGTTGCTGGATAGTCCGAAGCGGGTACGAATCTCGCGGTAGCAGAGAGATTGGAGCTTGACGGCGTTGACTATCTTCTCTGGTGTGTTCTCATTCACGCAGTTCAGTGCCTTTGCGAAGGCATCCAGGGTCGCATCCAGCTTGGCGGCTTGCGACACAGACACCTTGAGTTTGCAGGAGATAGTCAGGACTTGGGCCATGTCACGATTATAGGTCGTCCGCATTCCTCCCGACCCTGACCGGCACAGCCCCCGGCCCCCCAGTCCCCCCGTATACGGGGGGATATAGGGGGGTACAGGGCGGGGCTCCTGCGGTTTCTAGCTGACTATACCAAAACTGGGATCCCTCTTTTGGCCATATCCGTCGGGGCAGCCATGGACGAATGAACTACCCAGATACGGACTGCATTCGGAAAGGGTTGAAGTCGGTTGCCACGTCAAAGTAGTCTTCCTGTTCTTGCTGCTTCAGCCAGCCGGTGATGACATAGGTCAGGGGCGTACAGACCGCCTCAACGGCACACTTGAACACGTAGTTGGAGACAATGAGGCTCATCAGACCGGGAAACACCCCCCAGAAGGCGATGAGAATAAACAGGCCCGTATCCACCGCCTGGCCCACCAGGGTGGAGCTGATGGTGCGTGTCCACAGCCAGCGTCCCCGCGTCCACACCTTCAGGCGGGCCAGCACATAGGCATTGGCAAAGCTGCCGCTCCAGTAGGCAATTAGGCTGGCCAGTACAATGCGCGGGGTAAGGCCGAGAATCTGTTTGTAGGCTTCCTGGTAGGGCCAGTCGGGGGCTGCCGGCAGGGATCCCACGATCATCAAGGTCGCCGACATCAGGGCCGCCGAGATAAATCCCAGCCAGATCACCCGCCGCGAGCGGGCATAGCCGTAGACCTCCGTGAGGATGTCGCCGAAAATGTAGCTGAGGGGAAAAAGGACGGTGCCGCCATCGAACGTAAACGGCCCCAAGAGCACGATCTTGGTGGAGGCGATGTTGGAGATCAGCAGCACAGCCACAAACAGGGCCGTCACCGCATCCAGGTGCCGATAGGCGCGCTCAAAAACCCTCTCAGACATCAGGATCCCCCCAACAGCTTGCGGATGTGCTTTAGCTCCTTGACGATCAAGGCCAAGCCCTGGCTGTGCCGTTCCACCTCGCTGGTGAGCTTACGGATCTGCTCTTCCAGGTTAGCGCTGTGGGATTCCTGACGCTCCAGGCGCTGGTTGAGATCAGAAAGCCGCGTCACCACTTCCCGCTGGATAAGGTTTTCCGTGCCTTGGATGAGCAGCGTCTCGATGGCGGTGAGCTTGTTCAAGAGCAACTGGGTGTTGGTTTCCGATCCCGGCTCTGCTGCCGCCGCAGGGGCTACTTGCAGGGCCTTTTGAATGCGAGCCAGAAGAGCCTCCGCCTCAAACGGCTTTTCAATAAAATCGAAATCGACAAAAGGCTCAGGGACGCGGGCTGTTACCTGCTCTTTCATCCCCGACATGATGATGACAGGGGTATTCTTCAGGCTCTCTTCCTGCCGGATGGCCTGCAATGTGTCATAGCCGTCCATCTTGGGCATGACAAAATCCAGCAAGATCAGGTCGGGGTGATGTTTTTTGGCAGCCTCCAGGCCCGCTAGGCCGTCTTTGGCCTCCAGCACCTGAAACTGGTCAGCCAAGATGCTGGCCACCATCTTGCGGATCATGATGCTATCGTCAATGACCAACACCGTCTTGGCTGTCATGCTCGGGCGCCCCCTTTTCCCAATCTACTCGACCTGCTCAGCCTCTTCCTCCAGCGCATGAAGCATCAGAGGCGTCCTTCCTGGGACACCAATAGAGTACTCTCCCTCTCAGGGAAGTGGAGTGTTTACAGCTCCAATTTCGCCGACTCTCCCAAGGCCCAGAACTTGCCGGTTTCGCATCGCTGCCTTGCTATAATCTAACGTAAACAAACATTAAGCATTCGCACCTTGCAGGGTTATGAGCTTACAGTTGAGCTCCGAGCTGTCGCTGCCGATCCCATCTCCAGTCGGAGAAGCTGCTTACCGCGCTTTTCAGTGGGGCAAAAATCTCTTTGGCTTTGCCCACAAGGCTCTCTCCACCCAGGCTTTGGAGCTGATGCTCTCTGTGCTCAGGGAGCTGCAAAGTTTTTCCTCTGGGAAGCCCCTACCGCCGCGGGAGCGGGTGAAGGTCAGCCCAGCTACTTTGCAAGAGTTGCGGGCTCGTTACGAACGGCTGCTACAGGTCGATTGGCAAGACGCCGAGGCAGGTTACTACCCTCACGCCCTTCTTTTCGATAACCCCTGGCTGGACTTTGCCCGCTACTACCCGCAGGTATGGCTGGATCTGCCGCAGATCACTCAGCGGGTACACAGCCGGCGCTACCAAGAGTTTTCTCCAGACATCTCCACCGAGGGCTATCCAAAATACTACCTGCAAAATTTTCATTACCAAACCAACGGTTACCTGAGCGACAGCTCGGCTGAGCTCTACGACCTGCAGGTGGAACTGCTGTTTGGTGGCGCGGCAGATGCGATGCGGCGACGGGTGATCCGCCTGCTCAAGGATGGTCTCGATCCTGCTCTATCCGACCCCCACATCCTCGACGTAGCTTGTGGCACCGGGCGCACGCTGCGCCTGCTGCGGGGATCCCTGCCCAAAGCGGCGTTGTACGGCCTGGATCTTTCCCCTGCCTATCTGCGCAAGGCCAACCGGCTGTTGCAGGAGTTGCCCGGGGAGCTGCCCCAGCTCATCCGCGCCAATGCCGAGGCCATGCCCTACGCCGACGCCACCTTTGATGCGGTTGTCAGCGTGTTTCTCTTCCACGAGCTGCCCGGCCCGGCCCGCCAAAATGTCATCAACGAGATGAGCCGGGTGGTGAAGCCGGGGGGCGCCATTGTCATCTGCGACTCGGTGCAACTGCTGGACTCGCCCGAGCTGGAGGAGACGATGGAAGCTTTTGTGCAAACCTTCCACGAACCCTACTACCGGGACTACATCCGCGACGACCTGGGGGTGCGCCTGCAGCAGGCAGGCTGTGAGGTGTTGCGCCGAGAAACCCACTACGTCAGCACTTATATCTTGGCCCGTAAGAGTTGAGCGCCCTTGCCAAAAGCTTAAGAGGGTAAGGAGATTCGCGGTCGCCTGGCCAAAGGCTGTATAGTAGTATCAGACACGAAACCTCGGATAAAAAGCTAGGTCATCAACGCCCTTAAGTGCAAGGCGTCAGAATCTTTTCTATACTTAGGCTCATGTCCCCTCCGTATGGATCCCTTCGTGCCGGCATCACTGCTCTCAAGCAGGAGCGCTACTTAGAGGCGATCAACCTCCTTGAGTCTTTCTGCTACTGCTGCTCGATTCACGAGAGCTCGCCCCGCCAGAAGGAGCGCAACGGTTCCAGGATAAACCCTGAGGAATGCGCTTTGGCGCGGGTAGCCCTGGTCATGGCCTATCAGGGCAGCGGCGACTTGGAGCGCTCGACCGCGCTCTGTCAGGAGCTGTTGGAGCAGGGGGAACCCTCCTCAACAACACCCCTCTGGGCGCAGGAATGGGCAGCTCAAGCTCTGCCCACCCTCAGGCAGGCTTCAGAGCAGTCTATGCCGCCTGAGGAGGTGATGGCGCGGCTGCCCGTCCCCCGGCAGTTGGAAGACTGTCAGACCCTGTGTAGCTCCCGCGATCCCGCCCCGCATTTACTCAAGTCTGCCAACTAATCCTGCCAGTAGGCTGAAGTTGGCAACTCTGGGTGAAGAGCCGACAGGAGAAGTTGTGTTTTCGCCAGGAGCGCGCCTCTAGGTGTTCGAGTCTCACATGTTAATCGTAGAGTATGCCTGCTGCTGAGCCCACCACCTACCACTTTATTGTTGCCAGTCTGTCTTTTTTGCGCTCTGAACCTCTGGAGGAAGTGCTGGAGGAGCGTCGCCGACACTACGAGGAGCACCATCGCTCCATCGATTTCTTTTGGGTGCCCCAGCCGGCTTTCATGGAAGCTCCAGAGCTGCGTCCCCTGCGCCACAAGTTAAAGGAGCCGCTGGGGGCAGTGGTCTCGACCAATGAGGATTTCATCCGTTGGCTGGCGGTGCGCCTCACTTTTGTGGAAAAGGGCAGCTTCGTGGCCCCCAGCGAGTCGATCCCGGATCCCTTGCGCTCCCTGTCCTTGGCAGAGGGTTGATGAGATCCTGCCGGCGCGACCGATGGGAGGTGTCGCCCCCTCCTCGAGACGGGCGCGCAAGTTTGATTGCGGGATGGGCCAAGATTAAGATCAGGGCACCTCTCTCCGTCCAGCAGCAGTGGCGGCACGAGCCGGCATGAAAAGCACCTGTCAGGGCCAAGGCGGGGGAGGGAGAAAGGTTACACGGGGCACTATGACTTTGGAGCGACGAGGGGATTGGCCGGAAGGGGAGGCGGAGGTCTGCCAGCGGACTCCTCATCTTCGGGATCTTCCTCCCACATTTCCTTCAACTGAGGTGCTAAAGTCGGAGGCCCCCCCACTTGAGCCGCCGGCAAGTCCTCCCTCCGGCTCGCTGGCGTGTTCGTCCGGGAATCCCTTGCCGGAGCCGCTCCCTGAGGATCCCAAAGACGACGGCCCAACCGAGAAGCTGAAGCAGGAGGATGCTGCTCTGGCCGGGCCAGGCCTGAGAAATTTCCTGGCCGTGCTGCGCCGACGCAATTTCCTGCTGCTGTGGATAGGGCAGGTGTTTTCCCAGTTGGCCGACAAGGTGTTGTTGGTGCTGCTGATTGGGTTGATCTCGAGGCAGTTTCAGCCGGAAGGGGCCTCCATCAGCGGCTGGGTGGCGGCGATCATGCTGGCTTTTACGCTGCCGGCGGTGTTGTTGGGCAGCCTGGCGGGGGTATTTGTGGATCGCTGGCCCAAGAAGGGGGTGCTGGTGCTCTCCAACGTGGTGCGCGGGATCCTGGTGCTGCTGTTGCCGCCGCTGCTCTGGCTGACGGCGGGGCGCAACCTTTGGCCAGGGATCCCTTTGGGCTTTGGCGGGCTGCTGTTGATTAGCTTTGCCGTGTCTGTTTTGACCCAGTTTTTTGCCCCTGCCGAACAGGCCACTCTGCCCCTGATCCTGCCCAGGCGGGAGCTGTTAGCGGCCAACTCCCTCTACACCACGACGATGATGGCTTCGCTGATCGCCGGCTTTGCCATCGGCGAGCCGCTGCTAACGCTGGCGGATCGTTGGGGGCGTGCGTGGTTGCCCGGCTGGGAGGTGGGGCCAGAGCTGTTGGTGGGGGGAGCCTACCTGTCGGCGGGAGCCCTGCTGCTGCTGTTGCAACCCCACGAGAAGCTGGAGCCCAGACCTTGGGAGGCTCCCCATCTCTGGGAAGATCTCAAGCTGGGCCTGGAATACATCGGGCAAATGCCCTTGATCCGCGCGGCCCTGCTGCAAATGGTGGTGCTCTACTCGCTGTTTGCGGCGCTGGCGGTCTTGGCGGTGCGCATGGCCGAGGTGACGGCGGAGCTGGAGGCAGATCAGTTTGGGGTGTTGCTGGCGGCTGCCGGCCTGGGCATGGCCATTGGGGCCTTTTGGGTGGGGCATACGGGCCGGCAGGTGAGCCGTCGCGCCTGGAGTGGGCTGGGATCCCTGTTGCTGTGTCTGTCCTTGGCGGCCTTGTCCTGGACGGAGGGGAAGCTGTTTCCCAGCTTGGCTTGGATTGCCCTGCTGGGCTGTGGAGGGGCGTTGGTGGCGGTGCCCATGCAAACCCTGCTCCAGGAGGAGACCCCCGAACATCTGCGCGGCAAGGTTTTTGGACTGCAGAACAATGCGGTCAACATTGCTCTCAGTTTGCCGCTGGTTTTGGCGGGGGTGGCGGAAACCTATTTCGGCCTTGCCTGGACGTTTCTCGGCCTGGCGGCCCTGACCGGGTCGGCGGGGCTGTACCTCTGGGGTCTGCTGGGCAGAGAGGGGCACAGATAAGTTTTTCTGCTGGATAGCTGCGACGTAGGGCTGGGTATCTGTCAATGCCTTGTCGGTCTGGGTTTCTCCCCTGAGAGGGGAGGAGCGGGCCGAGGTGGGATGCGAGTCTGCTACCCTTATAGAGGCTTTGGAATCGCACATCCCCTTGTAGATCAGCGTTCTGGCGGCGTAGGGATCCGCCCATGCACATCGCCTGGATAGGCAAGAAGGCACCTTTCTGTGGCAACGTCACCTATGGCCGTGAGGTGACCAACGGCCTCTTGGAGCGGGGACATCAGGTGAGCTTTTTCCATTTCACCAACGAAAGCCCCTCCCCCAGCCTGGAGGCGCCTGCTGTAGAGGGATCCCGTCCGGGGAGCCGTTGGCGTGCTGAGCTGGCGGGGCGGGATGTCTCCCTGCCCTGTCTGTACAAGTCGCAGATTTATACGATCCCAGCTCCCAACGCCAGGCGGCTGCTCACCCAGGCGCTGCGGGAGTTGCAGCCGGATCTGGTGCATGCCTCGCTGACGATTTCTCCCATCGACTTTGTCTTGCCGGAGATCTGTGCGGAGCTCAACCAGCCGCTGGTGGCCACCTTCCACCCGGCCTTCGACCGGCGGCGGCGCAACATTGCCTCCCGCACCCAATACCTGGCCTACCAGCTCTATGCTCCTTGTTTGGCCCACTACGACCGCACCATCGTCTTCTCGGAAACACAGCGGCAGATCTTGCTCAGGCTAGGGGTGAGCCGCGAGCAGGTGGTGGTCATTCCCAACGGCGTCGACGTGGATAAGTATTCGCCGGGGCCCTCCACCCTTAAGCAACGGTTGGGGCTGGAGCGGATCTTCGTTTACCAAGGGCGGATCTCGCCGGAAAAAAATGTGGAGGCCTTGCTCAAAGCCTGGAAGCAAGCTCAAATGGGCGAGAAGTGCGGCCTGCTCATTGTGGGGGATGGGCCGCTGCTCAATACCCTCAAGCCCTTCTACACCCGCCAGCACGGGATCCACTGGCTGGGCTACGTTGCCGACGAGCAGCAGCGCATCGAGATCCTGCGCGGATCCGACGTGTTTATCCTGCCCTCTTTAATCGAGGGGCTCTCTTTGTCGTTGCTGGAGGCGATGGCCTGTGGGGTGGCGGCGGTGGCCACCGACGTCGGGGCCGACGGCGAGGTTTTGGCCGATGGAGCCGGGATCCTGTTGGATCCGGCTCGGGTGACGGTGGAGCTGCAAACGCTGCTGCCCCTGCTGCGGGATCAACGGGAATTTACGCAACTGCTGGGGATGAAAGCCCGCCAGCGGGTGCTGGAGCGCTACACCCTCAGCCACAACCTCAGCCGGTTGGAGCAGCTCTACCAGGAGCTGTGCCGGGGATCCCGTCAGCGCCGCCGCGCGTAAGGAAGACTATTGGGATTGGGCTGAAACTTTTGCGACAAAGCTTTTGATATTTTTGCTAAACTGCATCGTTATGTTTCCAAGGGATTGCCTCTAAGTTCCCGATGGATGAGTACGGCCCGCAAAAAGCCTTTCCGGCGCAGCCCCCTGCCGGGCTGTCGGGTTCGTCCTGGACGGAGTCTTTGCTTGCCCAAGGCGCGGACAGAAACTCCTTTCCCGCCAACGTTCCGGCTGCGTCGCTGCCGCCCACCGACGAGCAGGGCGATCTGCGCTCGGCCCAAGCTGGCCCAGATGGGGATCCCGCCGGTGCGCCCAAGGCGGCCTCGGAGGAGAGAAAGCTGACGGAAGTGAAACCGGCCATCTTGCCCGCCCCGCCGAAGCCGGAGCCGGTGGCAGAGCTGGGGACAGACCAGCAGCCGATGCTGTATTTGCTGGGGGGATTGGCCTTTGCCCTGCGCTCCTTCAACAACCTGAACCAGATCCTAGAGCTCACGGCTTTTGTGGCCAGCCAACTCACCGCTGCCGACGGCGGCGCGCTGGTGTTGTTCAACCCCAACGGCACCATCCAGCTAGATCAACTGCATTGTTCGGACCTCGACCGCCGCGAGCAGATTCGCGCCGAGATGGAGCAGATCGCCCAAGCTCTGTCTGCGCAGGAGCCCATTTTAAAAACCGAGGGATCCCTGTCTGTGAAGATCCCAGCCCTGGAACATCTCTTGGACGAGCGCCTGCGCCAGAGTCTGGGGCCAGATGTCCGCCTGTTCGGGACGCCGCTGTTGATTCGCAGCTCCGTCCAGGGGCGCCTGTACGTCTTCAGCCGTCAGCCCGGCTACCAGTGGAATGAACGTCGCCAACAACTGCTGCGGTTGGTGGCTGACCAAGCGGGCGTGGCCATCGAGAACGAGCGCTTGACGGCGGCCTTGCGCCGCAAAATGGCCCTGGAAAAAGAAATGGAGATCGGCTCCTACATCCAGACCCAACTGTTGCCCCGCCAGTACCCCCAGGTTCCGGGCATTCGGCTGGCAGCCCGCTGCCGTGTGGCCAGCAAGGTGGGGGGCGATTACTACGATTTCATTAAGATCCCCAGCGAGCGACCGGAAAACTCTAGGGCCGCCGCCGATGAGCCGGTTGGATCCCTGGCCCCTTCCCCTGAGCCATCCGAAGACTTTCGCCTGGCCATCGTAATTGGGGACGTGATGGGCAAAGGTGTCCCTGCCGGCATGTTGATGAGCATGACCCGCGCCATGGTACGGGCAGAAGCCCTCAACCGCCACTCGCCGGCCCGCGTTCTCCAACATCTCAACCGGGCCATGTACAGCGATCTGGAGAACTCCAATCGCTTTATCAGCCTGTTCTACTCAGAGTACGATCCCCGCTCCCGTCGCCTCTGTTTCAGCAACGCCGCCCACAACCCCACCCTCTGGTGGCGGGCCCGCAGCCGCGACATCCAGCCCCTCGACACAGAGGGAGCGCTGATCGGCTTGGAGGAACACAGCCAATACTCGGAAAGCTGCGTGCACCTGCAGCCGGGAGATGTTGTAGTTTATTATACCGATGGCTATGTCGAGGCCGCCAATACCCGCGGGGAGCGGCTGGAGACTTCAGGTCTGATGGAGGCCATCCAGCGGGCTGCCAGTCGCTACGAGTCGCCCGAGGAGATCCTGGAGAACCTTTTTGAGCAGATGGACGCCTTCCGGGGCCGCCAGGGATCCCACCCTGTTGTCCCAGGGCCGCCAGTGGATGCAGGGCTCTTGTTTCAGGATGAGATTTCCCTGCGGCCTGAGCCGGTGGACGATACGACGCTGGTGGTGTTGAAAGTACTGCCCGATTCTGAGCCAACCTAGCTACGAAGGTTCAAACTAAGGGTACCCTCTAGCTAGGGAGGCCACTTAGGTGGCGGCCCGCTTTCCCAGTTGACCTTTGCCTGAGGTACATGCATGCACTCCACTGCTTCTGGCTCTGAGCCCTCCTTAGTTTACTTGCCGGCCTCGCCGGCCTTGCAGACGGAAGCGATCGTCGCCCAGGTGTTCCGGCAGGACGTGCTGGGCGATATCCGCAAGGGCTGGAACAACTTCGTGGAATCGGGCCAAATTTGGGCCCTTTTGATAGGGATCGTGGCAGGCTACATGCTCAAGAGCATCACCAGCTCTCACTAAAGGCGGTGGCGCCCGGATTCCCTGGCCCCAAGGTGGCGGCGTTTTGGCTGTCGTTGCCTTGCTTGCTCTTTTCCGCCTCAACTGCAGCCAAGTCTTTCTGTGGTGGTCATCTCTCTCCCCGTTCCAAGCCCATGGCTAAGCCGACGGCACCTTCCACCCCGCGCCCCTGGAGCGGACGCTTTGCGGGATCCCTCCACCCTAGGATTGCCCGCTTCAACGCCAGCATTGGCTTCGACATTCGCCTTTTGCCCTACGATGTGGCCGGATCCCTGGCCCATGTGCAGATGCTGGGGGCCTGCGGCATCTTGAGCCGCGAAGAGGCAGAGCAAATTCGGCAGGGGCTGGAGCAGATCGAGAAGGAAGTTGCCGAGGGCATCTTCCAGCCTGACCCTGAGGCGGAAGATGTCCACTACGCCGTCGAGCGCCGTCTGGTGGCCTTGGTGGGGGAAGTGGGCAAAAAACTGCACACGGGGCGCTCCCGCAACGACCAAGTGGCCACTGACCTGCGCCTCTACCTGCGGGATGAAATCGACACCATCCGGCAGGCTCTCTGGGAGCTGCGGGGGGTTTTGTTGGACTTGGCCAGCCAGCATGTGGAGACAATCCTGCCCGGCTACACCCACCTGCAGCGGGCCCAGCCCATCAGCTTGGCCCACCACCTTTTGGCCTATGAAGAAATGCTCTGGCGGGACTGGCAACGGTTGGGACGGGTGCGGGAAGAGGTCAACGTCTGTCCCCTGGGCTCCGGGGCCTTGGCCGGCACTTCCTTGCCCATCGACCGGCAACTGGTTGCTCATCTGCTGGGCTTTGAGCGCATCAGTGCCAACAGCCTAGACGCCGTCAGCGACCGGGACTACCTGGTGGAGTTCCACGCTGCCGCCAGCCTGATCTTGGTGCATCTCAGCCGTCTCTCGGAAGAGCTCATCCTCTGGGCCACCCAGGAGTTTGGCTTTGTCGCCCTCACCGATGCCTGTGCCACGGGCTCCAGCCTCATGCCCCAGAAGAAGAATCCCGATGTGCTGGAATTGGTGCGGGGCAAGACAGGGCGGGTGTTCGGCCATCTCCAAGCTCTGCTGGTCACCTTGAAGGGGCTGCCCCTGGCCTACAACAAAGATTTGCAAGAGGACAAAGAGGGGCTCTTCGATACCGTCGATACTGTGAAGGCTTGCTTGGAGGCGATGACCATCCTGCTGCGGGAAGGGATCCAATTCCAAACCCAACGCATGGAGGCCGCGGTGCAGGAAGACTTCTCCAACGCCACCGACGTGGCCGACTATCTGGTGCGAAAAGGGATCCCCTTTCGCGCCGCCCACGATCTGGTGGGTCAGATCGTGCGTACCTGTGTGGCAGAGGGAATTCTGCTCAAAGATCTGCCCCTGGAGCGGTGGAAAAGCTTTCATCGAGCCTTTGAGGAGGATATCTTTGCGGCCATCGATCCCCGCCAGGTGGTGGCCGCGCGGCTCAGCGCTGGAGGCACTGGCTTTGCGGTGGTGCGGGAAGCCTTGCAACGGGCCCAGGCCCGCTACCAACAGACAGAGCCGGCAGAAGAACCCCCGCTGCCCCCCTCCTCACCTGGCTCTGGGCTGCCCTTGGAGAGCTGAGCAGCGGCCCTGCCTCCATTCCCGCTTGCCCCCTCTGTCCGCGACCCCAGAGCGACCTCCCAGCCATTGGCCTTGAGAAAGCGGAGGAAGGATGCGATCCCAAGCCATCTCCCCACCCCCCTCTGCCCTGGGAGAAGTGGTGGAGGCCAACACCACCACCCTTGTGGCCCAGTGCCTAGAGCCAGAACGCCTGAGCTTCCCGCCCCTGCCCGCCCTCGGCAGTTGGATCCGCTCGCAAGACGAGGAGACCGGCAACTGGATCTATGGAGTGGTCTGCTATGCCGCCATCACTCCCATCGACACCGTTCACCGTCCCAGGGCCTTGGGCCTCTCCCCCCGGGAACTGCGGGAGCAGCAACCCCAGATTTTCGCCATGTTGCGCAGCGATTTCCGCGCTGCCATTGTCGGCTTCGTTGGCGGGGGGCGGGTTTATCAGTATCTGCCGCCGCGCCCGCCCCAGATCCACCAGCCAGTTTACCCCTGCTCTGAAAGCGAGGTAAGGGAGTTTTGCCGCTCTTTTGAGTTTTTGCGCACCCTGCTGCGTGTCAACGGGATCCCCAGCGACGAGTTGGTGGCCGCTGTCATCCGTCAGACTTACCGGATCTTGAACCGGGATCGCCACTGGTTGGTGCAAGCAGGGCGGCAGTTGAGCTCGCTGTTGCGGGACGACTACGAATACCTTAGCGCAATTTTACGAAAGATTGAAGCCTAAGCGAAGAAGTATTGAGAATAGTCCTGAATCCCGCCGAAATTTCATCTGAGAGTGATAGCCTGAGGCGAAATCCTTGTGAATCATCCCTTTTGTACCCCATTGCTTGCGTCAAAATGTTTAACAAATTTAATCCCTCTGACAAACCCTCCAAAGGCAACTGGGCAGGTCGCACTTTTTCTGCTGCTGTGGGCGCTTCGCTGGCAGCGGCTGTTTGCATGGCTCATGGCCAGCCGCCCTTTATATCGCTGCTAGTGGCCAGTTGTGCAACGGTGTTTACCCTCGTTTGTGATGAGATGGGCTGGATATAGGCTCGGGGTCAGCTTTGGGCTCTCAGCCCCTCTGAGGCAACCATCGAACGACATGCAAGATACCCACGGATCAAACGCCGCTAAGAGTCTCTCCGCCCCTGCGCAATTTGTTTCGGCGAGCCATAGCCCTCGGCAAGCTATTGGAGGGCAGTAGAAGAGGGCGGATACGGATTCCTGTCTCTCCAGGCTTTTGGCTGGATCTAGAGGCCCTGGTAACTGTCCCCGGCCCGGCAGCCTCTGGGCCCACTTGGGCGAGGTGGGCAGGGAGCGAGCAGCGCTGTTTGGTTTTGATGTTTTTTGCCGGATCCCTGCCCAGGGCTGGCTTCGGCGAAGCAAAAGGTAGAGCAATCGGGGGTTAAGATCGGGGGGAGCGCCCTCTGCTGGTTTCTCTTTGCCTATAGTTGGCCCCGGAAACATCCCCATCTACAGAGGCTGTGCTGCCGTAACTTGAGAACCAGGCAGGCGGGAGCCTCCGATCCCAGTCAGGGCCTTTCCAAAACCCGATTTGACGGCCGATCTGTCTGGAGCGGGGCCAGAGTTGCTCGCTTCCCCCAGGCGCCGATGCCCTTGAGCCTATGACCTCCCTTCCTCTGGTTTCTGTGATCTTGGGCACGCGGCCCGAAGCCATTAAGCTGGCTCCGGTAATCCAGGCCCTGCGGGCCAGTCCCCACCTGCGCACCGAGGTGATCCTGACAGGGCAACACCGGGAGATGGTGGATCAGGTGATGCGGCTCTTCGGCCTACGGGCGGATCGGGATCTGGAGATCATGCGTCCCCGCCAAAGCCTGACCGACATCACCGAAGCCACCCTGCGGGGTCTAGAACCCTACTTGCAGGCGCAGCGGCCCCAACTGGTTTTGGTGCAGGGCGATACCACCACCGCCTTTGCCGCTGCCCTGGCTGCTTTTTACCAACGCATTCCAGTAGGCCATGTGGAAGCCGGCCTGCGCACCGACGATCTCTACCACCCTTTTCCCGAAGAGGCCAATCGCCGTCTCATTTCTCAGTTGGCCAGCCTGCACTTTGCTCCCACGCCGCAAGCGGTGGATAACCTGAAGCAAAGCCGCGTGATCGGCTCTATCTATTGCACGGGCAACACCGTCATCGATGCCCTGCTACAGGTAGCTGCGCTTGGGATCCCCTGCCCCATCCCTGGCTTGGACTGGGGGCGCTATCGGGTTTTGTTGGTTACTGTGCACCGGCGGGAAAACTGGGGGGATCCCTTAATAGCCATCGGCCAGGCTCTGCTGCAGATTTTGGCGGAGTTCCCCGACACGGCCCTCCTCTTGCCTCTCCACCCCAACCCCGCGGTGCGAGAGCCCCTGCAGGCCCTGTTGGGATCCCGGGAGCGAGTTTTTCTTACCGAGCCCTTGGACTATCCCTGCTGGGTCAGCGCCATGCAGCGCTGCACTCTCATCCTCAGCGATTCCGGCGGCATTCAAGAAGAGGCGCCAGCTTTGGGCAAACCGGTGCTGGTGCTGCGGCAGACCACCGAGCGCCCTGAGGCGATTGCTGCCGGCACCGCCCGCCTGGTGGGCGCCCATCCCGAAAAGATCCTGGAGGCGGCCCGAGAATTGCTCACGGATCCCCAGGCCTACGCCCGCATGGCCCAGGCTCAAAACCCCTTCGGCGACGGCACCGCTGCCAGGCAAATTTGCCACATCATCGAGAGGCAGTTTAACTCGCCCAGCTCACCAGAATAAGGCCCGCAGAGACTCAGACTGGGGTGAGAAAACCGTTGCCTGCTCCTCCCTTTCTTCGGCTGCCCCGAAAAAAACTAGGATCGACTGCTGGTACACCGGCAAAGCCGTCATCCGCACCGCCAAGATCCTGCCCAGCTACCCGGCCGTGCTCTGCCGGAGCGCCACCTGCGTATGTGTTTATAGCCTTGGGACAGGAGCCATTCATCATGGTCATGGCTCCCCCCAAAACCCTCCCCGACCTAGACAAAGTGCAAGCCCTGCGCTTCCCCCCTGGGCACGGGCTGCTGCTGCACCGCGGCACCTGGCACGCTTTCCCCCTCGCCTGCGAGCGCCCCGTTGTGGTGCTGACTGCCAACTCCGACGAAGTGGTAGAGGCCCTGGCCAGCAGGACGACGGCGCAGGATCAGGGGGATCCCTGTGCCAGCGGCTGAACGCCGAGATCCATTTGCAGCCGCTCTAAGCCCATGGCGCGGATCCCCGACGGCACCCCCCCACCGGCTCTTTCGGCGCAGAAGCCTTCGGCTTTAGCCGTGGGGTAGTTTGCAGAATACCCAAACCTCAGCATTAAAAATCGGCAAAAATTGGCGGTTGGTCTGCCAGGCTCGAATTGGGAGGGGTGAGTATTCTCGAATACTCCGAAAAGAAAACGCAAAGTTAGCTTTTAGGCAAGCGCAAGCTCAGCTCCGACCGAAGCGCGCTGGGGGCAACAGTTCGTCCTAATTTGGGCTCTATCTACTAGGTGTTCGGGAATACGTACCCTTCGATAGGAACCTCGCTTGTACAAAAGAGGAAGCTTAACTGCGAGAGAAGATTCATAGGCAAAGTACGAAACATGAAAGCGCCCAGATTATCCGGATGAGGCTCTTTTTGGGGGCCGCATCCGCCTAGCTAGAAGATCCGCAAACGTCTTCACCGTTGGCATCTGAAGAGAGTTGCCTTATATTAAATCAGCTAGCATGTTCGATATTTGCCAGAATTAAGCTATCTTGAGGGCTGACATGCCATCTAACCATTGGTCAGACTTCCATCCTCCCAGTCCTGGGCAAGGCTTGGAGCAAACTCAGTCAACGCCTTCCCATTGGAGTGAGCGCTACACGGGGGAGGACTCTCAGGTCGAGTATGAAAGAAACGGAGCCCAGACCAAGGCAGCGGCTCATCCAGAGGAGAACATGCTGAGCAATGCTGCGAAAATTAAGGTGGTGGGCGTGGGGGGTGGAGGTGGCAACGCGGTCAGTCGGATGGCGGCCAGCAACCTCAAGGGTGTTGAGTTTTGGAGTATCAACACGGATGCTCAGGCCCTTGCGCAGTGCTCGACATCAACGGTGAACCGCCTGCAAATCGGGCAAAAGTTAACCCGCGGGCTGGGGGCAGGCGGCAACCCGGCCATTGGTCAGAAAGCCGCCGAAGAGTCCAGCGAAGAAATTGCAGCGGCTCTCAAAGGGGCAGATTTGGTCTTTATTGCCGCCGGCATGGGAGGGGGCACGGGCACCGGTGGAGCCCCTATCGTCGCCCAGATTGCCAAGGCCAGCGGTGCCCTGACGGTGGGGGTGGTGACGCGGCCTTTTTCCTTTGAGGGCAAGCGGCGCACCAAGCAGGCCGAAGAAGGGATCCAAGCGCTGCAGGAGGCGGTCGATACCCTGATCGTGATCCCCAACGACAAGCTGCTCTCGGTGATCTCTGAGCAAACTCCTGTGCACGAGGCTTTTCGCGTCGCGGACGATGTCTTGCGTCAGGGGGTGCAGGGCATTTCGGATATCATCCTCATCCCCGGCATGATCAACGTGGATTTTGCCGACGTGCGCAGCGTGATGGCCGATGCCGGCACTGCCTTGATGGGCATTGGCATGGGATCCGGCAAGTCCCGCGCCCGCGAAGCTGCCATTACCGCCGTCTCCTCTCCCCTTTTGGAAACTTCCATCGAAGGGGCCAAGGGCGTGCTCTTCAACATCACCGGCGGGCTGGATCTGTCGTTGCACGAGGTCACGGTAGCCGCTGAGATTATCGCTGAGGCAGTGGATCCAGAAGCCAACATCATCTTCGGCACCGTCCAGGACGAGCGCATGCAAGGGGAGGTGCGCATCACCGTCATCGCCACCGGTTTTGACGGATCGCGGTCGGCTGCCGCTTCTGGATCCAAAGCCTCGGTCGCCAACAAGGGGGGGGTGGGGACGCGTAGGACCACTGCCTCTGGCTCTGAGCCACCGCCTCGACAGCCCCCTGAGCCTGAGCCCCCTGCATCCGGGGGCTTGGACATTCCCGAGTTTTTGCGCCGCCGCCGTCCTCCTTCGTAGGTTAGAGTGAGGGAATGCGGCTATCCTGGTGCCGGTTGCTGGGAGTGGGGAGTGCTTTGGGGTTAAGCCATGAACATTGTTATCTTGGCAGGGGGTCGTTCGGCAGAACGTCAGGTTTCTTTGGTAACGGGCAAAGCCTGTAAGCGGGCGCTGGAGGATCTGGGGCATCGGGCGAAGTTGATCGACCCCGAGGAGGATCTGCCGCTGCGCCTTTGGCAGGAACGGCAGGCAGGCTGCGACTTCGTCTGGATTGCCCTGCATGGCCCCGGCGGTGAGGATGGGGTGGTGCAGGGGATGCTGGAGTGGCTGGGCTTGCCCTATCAGGGATCCGGGCCGTTGGCCAGCGCTCTGGCCATGGACAAGCTGGTCTCCAAGCAGATCTTTCGGGCCGAAGGGATTCCCACTCCTGAGTGGCTGGTCTGGGATGAAGCGCAGCCGCTCTCCTGGGCCGAGTGTGTGGCGCGTTTGGGATCCCCGCTGGTGGTGAAGCCCAGCAACAGCGGCTCGACGGTGGGGATTAGCCTTGCGCGGGATGAGGTGTCGTTGGCTCAGGGGCTGGCGTTGGCCAGCTCGGTCTCCTCGCGGGTCTTCCTGGAGCGCTACATTCCCGGCAAGGAGATCACCCTCTCCATTCTCTCCGGCCAGGTTCTCCCGGCCATTGAGATCATCCCTGCCCAGGGAGATTTTTACGATTACGAAGCCAAGTACGCCCCCGGCGGCTCACGGCATTTGATCCCCTGTTCCCTCAGCGCGGCAGGGCTGGCCCGCTGCGAGGCGGCAGGGCTAAGGGCCTATCGGGTGTTGGGATGTGAAGGTCTGGCGCGGGTGGATCTGCGGGTGGATGCCGACGAGAACCCTTGGGTGCTGGAGGTGAACACCCTGCCCGGGATGACCCCCACTTCGCTTTGCCCAGAGGCGGCGGCAGCTCTGGGCTGGACGTTTACGGAGCTGGTGGAGCGGATGCTGCAGGATGCCCTGCAGAGGGCGGCATTGACTCGCTCGGCCCCGTCTGGATCCCGGCCTTCGCCACAGCCGGCCTGATCCCCAGCCAGACTGCTTTCTAGAGAAAGAAAAGAAGCAAAACCGCCACCGCCATCCCGACCATCAGCACTGCTCCTGCCGGCCACAGCCAGGCAATAGGGGATCCGCCTTTGCCAGCAGCTTTTTGGCCGGGACCCTTTTCTTTGGGCTCAGGCTGGGGGCCGGCGGAATCGGGAGCAACCAGCGTTAGATCCTGCAGCAGCCGGTTGCCTTGCTTTTCCAGCACGAGCGTGGTCTCCTCAGCGCTCAAGAGAGGATCCCGCAGCGGCTGGGTTTGCTGCCACTCGTATTCGGAATGTCCTGACGCTCGCCCATAGACCGTCACCTGCTCCAGGCCGGATAGGCCCAACGCCTCCAGCGCGGCTCGCACCTGTTGGGTGAGATGGGGATAGTCGAGCTGGGTTTGCGGGGAGCGGTTGAGGAGAACGTGCAGGTGAGCCTGGCGACGCTTGACGGCGATCTTGACAGGGACGGCCAAGCGAGCCTGCAACGCCTGGGCAATCTCAGCTTCCGTCATTGAGTTTTATTCCAGTGAAGGCAAGTTAATTCTAATACAGCCATGGGACAGGCGCTGGGAGTGGCGGCAGCGGCTTCGGGGTAGAATGTATCCGCATCGGCAAGGAAGGCCCCTGAGGAGGTCGTGTAGCTGGAAGTTCTATGCAAGAAAAAGCCATTGTCCGCAATTACTTCAACACCGTCGGTTTCGAGCGCTGGCGGCGCATCTACGGCAACGAGGAAGTCAATTTTGTCCAGAAAGATATTCGACTGGGCCATGCCCGCACAGTCGAGACGGTGTTGCAATGGCTGGGGGATCCCTCCGGTCTGCGCATTTGCGATGCCGGCTGCGGAGTGGGCAGCCTTAGCTTGCCTTTGGCCGCCCGAGGGGCGCAGGTGTTTGCCAGCGACATTTCCGAGCAAATGGTCAACGAAGCGCGTCGCCGCCAACGGATGGAGCTGGGATCCACAGACAACCCCCAGTTTCAGGTTTTGGATTTGGAGGAACTGACGGGGGAGTACGATGTCGTCGTCTGCCTGGATGTGATGATCCACTATCCCGAAGCCGACGCCCTGCGCATGCTCAACCACCTAACTTGCCTGGCCCGCTCTCGCCTGATCTTCAGTTTTGCTCCCAAAACCCCCTGGCTGACGCTGCTGAAGAAAGTAGGGGAGTTCTTCCCTGGCCCCAGCAAAACCACCCGCGCCTATCAACACCGCGAGGCGACGTTGGTGGGCCACCTGGCCGAGTGGGGCTGGAAAGTGCAACAACGCCGAACCATTCGAAGCCGCTTCTACTTTGCCTGGCTGCTTGACCTGGTTCGCTGAAGCCGTCGCTCCTAGCTTGCTCTGGGGCCGAGCTGCCTGGGCTCGACCAGGTCAGTCGAAGTTACCCAGTTTTTCCAGCAAATCCGGATCTGCCAGCTTTTGCAGGGCAAGTCGCGCATCATCCTGGACTCCCCAGTCAGGGTCGCCGCTGGCGCTGGCCAGCAACTGCTTGGTGAGCATTTGATAGAGAGCTGTATAGGGCGTCGCCGGCTTCAGATGTTGCCCTAGGATCCCTAGGCTCCAGGCGCAGTTGCCGCGGACTGCCGCCACCGGATCGTGGGCCAAGCCCCGACAGAGGGCTGCCGCCACCTCTTGCAAGGCCGGGCCGGGCAACACCTGAGCTTGGGCCAATTGTCCGAGGGCGCTGGCCGCCCACAGTCGCACGGCTGTGATATCTCCGGCCAATACTTCCAGCAACACCGGATAGGCCCGCGGATCCTTGGCATTGCCCAGGGCCCACACCAACCCTTTGCGCACATAGCCATTCCAATCCCGGCGCAAGCTGTCGATCAGCAGCTCCACCTCACAGGGATCCGAATTTCGACCTAGGGCATAGGCCGCCCCTACCCGCACCAATGGGCAGGGATCCCTGAGCAGAGCCAACAGGGACGGCACGGCACGGGGCTCTTCGATCTCACAGAAGGCGCGGGCCGCCTGCATCCGCAAACGGGGATCCGGATCCTGCAACTGCTGCAGCATCCGCTCCACATCTACCTCCGGCGGCGAGTGAGGTGGCAGCTCGTCTAGGGGAGAAAAGGCATCTTGGTACATGAAGGGGCGCGGGCAGATTGGTGCCGTTGGCGGGGAGGGCAGGAGCACGAAAATCTCTTCTCCCCAGGCAAAAGGCCAGAATGAAGGCGGAAAAAGCAGCCAAGCAAGCAAATCCTGGCTGCAGCCCATCATAAGCCGCCGAGGTCCCTAGTTTGCAGTTGAATCTGGAGATCCGGGAACCTGCAGCAAGTCCGCTCCTTCCAGCACCCGCGCCGAGCGGATCACATCCCCCACCTGCAGGCGCTCCACCCACTCCATGCCACTGGTGACATAGCCGAACACCGCATAGCGCCCATCCAGGATCGGCAGAGCAGAGAGGGCGATGTAAAACTGGGAAGAGGCCGAATCCAGCGGGCTAGAACGGGCCATGGCCACCGCGCCCAAGCGATGGGGCAAGGCCAGCTTGCTCAGGGCGATGGGATCCTCAATCAAGGTGTTGTAGCGGGGGTGAGGCTCCCCACGCACCTGAATCTCCAAAGGGATGGTGCGCAGGCGGTTGCTGCCCGGCTCGGTAGCGCCACCGGTGCCATCTCCCCGCGGATCCCCTCCTTGCACCACAAAAGGTTGGGGATCTTTCTCCACTCGATGGAAGGTGAGACCGTTGTAAAAGCCCCGCTGCACCAAATCCACAAACTGGCCAGCCGTGAGGGGCGCCTCCTCCCCGTGAATCTCCAAGATCACCTTGCCCGCTCCCTCAGCAGTTTGCACCTCTAGCTCCACCAGCGCCTTGCCCTGCAGTTGCGGGCGATGGGCGTAGGCCGGTGGGATCCCCGATGGAGAGCCAGAGGAGGGGAGCGCACGGCGACAAGCGAACAGACCAAGACAGAGGTACCCCAAAGCCAAGCCCAACCCCACTCTGCAGCGGCTCATTCGCCCCAGCTTGGTAAATTGCATCTGCCCCTTCTCCCTTTTTCGATTTGATCCAACTTTCCACAGGGATCCCTCTCCAGATGTCAAGAGAGATATCTAGAGCCGTTGCGACAACCCCAATTGCAAGGTGACGCTTTGAGCGCCATTGCTTACCCTCACCCCGTAGGGGCTGATGGAGGTGACCCGCCACTCTGCTTTCACCGCCTGGCCAACCGGCACCTGTCGCACCACGTTGTCGATCAGAATCAGAGCCTTGGGATCGCCCGGATCGTGGATCAACCCCACCAGCTTCATCTGCGGCGGCGGTTGAGGCGGGATCCGCACCGGCGCAGACCTGAGGGAGGGAGGAGAAGCGCTGGTTGCCGCTGCAGGGGTAGGAGCGGTGGCCGCTGGCGGCCTTACGGGGGTTGTTTTCGCCTCTGGCTCGGCTAAGGTGATCCTAGGTGGCTCCTGAGACGAAACTTCCTCAGAGGGATCTCGAGGAGTTTTACCTCCCGCCTCTGGGGGCCGAGATGGTTCCTGTTCCTGGGCCAGCCGGAAATCCGAGTTGGGAGAATCGGAGGCCTCAGTCACAGGATCCCTCAGCCAAGGAGAATTGGCCTGAGAAAAGACTCCCGCCCGGCGGCGCAGGGTCGTCCAGAAGGCTAGCCCTGCTACCAGAGTGGCCGCCAAGGCCAAACCCAGTAGGATCCCTGAGGCCATAGAAGAGCGCCGCAAAGGCAGCGGCGGGCGCGTGCCCCAATAGGGGTACTCTTCCACCAGCCCTTCTTCAAGGCTGTGCTCCAAATCCTCAAGCAGCTCATCCAGCAGGGAATCTGCTTGACTCTTGTAACGCAATACAGCCCAAGGAGAACGACGGCTCCTGTCTGCCGAAGCATCAAACCCGGACATAGAACCTCCCTTGGCGGCGAGACCCCTAGCCGACAGCAGCCGTCTCCTCACTCCAGCGCTCTCACAGGAGCCGCATTTCCGGGTACTCGGTCAACAGCGCCTCTGCCGACAGGGTGTCTCCTTCCAACTGCGGCGTCCACAGCACTTCGATCGCCACAATTCGCTCCGCCGGAATGGAGGCCAACTGCAGCAGGCACTGCCGCAGATCCGCCGCAGATTTAACTACAGGTAGTGTACCTAAGTTGCCGCGATACGCAACTAGTAGAGTAACGACCAGATACTCGCCGACATCCGGGATCCCGGCAGCAGCGCGTTTAAGGACCGCTTGGGGAACCTGTTGGATTTGGTTGTTGCGGTTGCTGAGGGTTTCGGCGCTAAACTTGCTGCGCTCTTGCAAAGAGGCTTGGTAGAACAGAGACTCGGCGCGGGAGAGAGGCAGCTTCTCTGCTTGGGCATGGCCATAGGCCCAGTAGTCGCTGTAGCGCATCAAGCCGAGGGTGACCTCTTGCAGGAGTTGGCTCAGCCCTTCCGGCGATTGGGTATCCGCTTCCAGAGCCAGGGCGTTCATGTCTTTTTGCAGTTGCCGGGCGCTGGCCAGCAGGCCCACTTTCACCTGAGCCAGGGTTACTGGCGGGTCAGCAACCCCCTCGTCGCCATCTTCGGAAACAGCCGAGCGCAGGCTGCGCACCAGAAAGCTACCTGCCCCGATGAGCAGCAGCAGTGTCAGCAGGCCGCCACCACCACCCCAGAAAAAGGGCACCACCAGGGGAAAGCCGAACCCCCCTCCATAGCTGGGGTACACCGGAGCCGAGCGGGGGCCAACGGAGCGGGGGGCAGAGAAGGTCGGAGAGCGGAAAGAGCCACCGCCAATGCGACCACCACTGCGCGCCCAGACGGCACTGACGGGGGCCAAGGCCAAGATCAAAGCCAGGGCAATGGCCAGCAGGGGCCGGCAGCTTCGACTGATTCGTTTCAGCATGTTCACGTGTCCATCACGGGGCTAGTCTTCCTCAATTGTATGCTCTTTCCTTAGACAGCAGAGGGCAGGGATCCGAACCTTTTAGCGGGCTATTTGAGCCATTGCTTGTGAATCCCCACCGATTTACTCCTCAGCATCCAACTCAGGATTACTTCAATCTGGCCCATCGAGACTATCGACGGAGGCGACCGCAGTCTTGACACTCCCACCGCCTGAAGGCGGGGGATTCTTACGCAGTCCACAAAAGAACCCGTAACGGCGTTGTCAAAGCGCCTCTAGACAGTTCCTTCACGCAAAGCCCCAAGGTTCT